>CAMQVF010000022.1 GCA_947038115.1 uncultured Spirochaetia bacterium | reverse complement strand
CTCTTTCCCTACACGACGCTCTTCCGATCTCCAATATAAGTATCAGTAGACAAAGTCCATCCATCAGGATTAGCCGATACAATATCTTCTCTTAAAGGATAATAAGTCATAAAAGCTACTAATTCTAGAAAATAAGCTGTAGGAGTTTCAAGCTTCACTTCTAAAGTTCTATCATCAATAGCCTTAACACCCAAACTATCAATAGGCATCTCACCATTTAATATAGCTTCTGCATTTTTGATAGAATAGAATTGATAACCATATTCACTTGCAGTGAGAGGATCAACACCTCTTCTCCATGAATAGACGAAATCATTTGCTGACAAAGGCTCACCATCAGCCCATAATGCATTAGTTCTTAAATGAAAAGTATATGTAAGCCCATCATCGCTTATATCCCAACTTTCAGCGACACCCGGGGCTATCTTGTTATTTTTATCAAGGCGAGCAAGCCCTTCAAAAGCATGAAGTATATAAACCGCCCCATCAACTGTAGAATTTAGTGTAGGATCAATAGTCTTTGGTTCTGGGCCAACATTAACATAAATTGCATTGCCAGAATCAGTAGTTTTAGATCCACAAGAAATAATCACCATAACAAATACCATCAAAAAAACTGTCAAAAATAAACTTTTAAATTTCATAAATTACCTCATTGTAAACATCATTTAATACAAATTATAGTCATTTTTATGCATATGTCAATATTATTTTAGTTAAATTTATAAAAAAATTTCTCTAAATAGAAACTATTATCAATTATTATTCTTTATTAGTATTGACTTTTATCACTTATCCTAATACTATTAGGGCAAATATTATAAAACGGAGTCTAAAATGAAAAAAACTATTGCTAGTTCATTTGTCTTGCTTCTCGCATTTACTTTTGTTTTGTTGGCACAGAATTTCACTGTCGATATAGCTAAAGTACCAGACGGTACATATTTAGGAGAATTTAGAAGTGGTGAAGGTTTTTACGACTTTTCTTATCAAGCATCTGTAAAAGTTGCTGGTGGAAAATTAGTTGAAATCAAGCCTATAAAAGTTCCTAATAGAACAGTTGAAAAATTAGCTACTGCAGAATTCGCTAAAATGGTTAAAGCCAATAAAGTTGATGTAGACGCTGCTACAAAAGCATCTTACAAAGGTGTTGTGCATAATGCATTAACAGTTAAAAAAGCTTACAAGAAATAATCTTTTATAAAAAAAATGAAAAGTCGTAGAATGCTACGGCTTTTTTTATTTTAAATTTTTTATTATCTATCTTTTAAAAGGGTTTATAAATTTTTTATATTTTATTAGACTTATAGGTGTGAGTAGCAAATATGATACCAAGAAATTTAGAAACGACATAATAGATACAAATAATAATAATACCGCATATCTGTCAAGCAAAATACTTATCATATTATTTATATTTACAAATGGTATATTCAATTTTGTGAATATCGTAAAAAAATGCACTATTGTATTTACAATGAGAAGAAAAGAAAATATAACTATTATCCCCCGCCAAGCATGAGACAAATCGGCTGGGCTCAATTCCATATGAGAAGATATTGCTATTGATAAATATAAAAATATCCAAAAAGATACTTTTGTAAACAGAGAATTATTTAAAATACTTATTATCATATTTTCTATAATAAAAATACTCGATGAAAAAATCGTAATAAACTTTTTAGCATTAAAAGCAATAAGTTCTATAATATTATTTCCATAGTAAATATTATCCATATTTGACGTATAAACATTATTAAAAAGATTAAGTTTTATTTGAGGTGCGAATACAAGCAAAGCTAAATATATAACAATCGAGCCTATAAGAATGGGAGCAACTCCTATAAAAAAATTACCCGCCTGCTGATACCAACTTCTTGTGTCATAACTATGAGTAACATATCCAATAACCCCATTTGTTGACTTCATTGTGAAAAGTTTCATGTCATCTATTTTATGTTTAAATATTAAACAAAATATTGCATGTGACATCTCATGAACAGGGGTGCCAATCCAACCTGTAATATAAAGCTCGGCACGAGGGCCTAATGTTTTTGCATATAGTGATCTTGTTAATGTAGCGAATGCATATAATAAAAAACCAAATACAATAATTTGTGCAAATATATTTATGATTTGTAAAAAAGTGTATAAAAAAACACTTAGTATAAAATATAATAATTCTTGTAACATAATATAAATATTCGGATATTAAATGAATAAAAATGAAGCCATATATTTTTTAGCAACATTCGATTATCGCAAAGGCTAAGGCATAATTTTTATCATGGCTTATCGATAGATGAACATTAACTTTTTCACAATTAAATTTTGTTTTTATATAATCATAAACTCTTGAGCTTAATTTATAATAAGGTTTCCCATATTCATCATGAAAAATTTCGCAATCGATAGTAGAAAATCCATAACCCATACCCGTGCCCAATGCTTTTAGGAATGCCTCCTTCGAAGCAAAATGAGCGGCGAGTGAGGGTGTCGGATTCGTTTTTTTCAAGAAATAGCTTATTTCATTTTCAGTAAAAATTTTGGATAAAAATAAATTATCAGTCTCTTTATTCTTAAGCCTATCAATTTCTACAATATCAACCCCAGTTCCTATTATCATAAGCTATTATTCTTTATTGTTATTATTATTATCCAGTCCCTTATTTCGAACATAAGATTTTAGTATATCTAGAGATGTTGAGCTTGATTTAATAGCTTCAACATTCTGTCTTTCAATTTCCTCATAAACTTCTTTACGAAAAATTTTCACAGTTTTAGGAGCATTAATACCGAGCTTAATTTGATCGCCTCTAATATCGACAAGCATAATCTCTATATTGTCACCTATAACTATACTTTGATTAATTTTTCTTGAAAGTACAAGCATAATTTTTTTCCTTATTTCCCTTCCTCGGCTTCATCAGCAGAGGTGAACACAATATTATGACGAGTAGTATAATCATTTCCAGCGACAATGCATTGTTTCGCTTTATTATTTTTAACATTAAATAATATAGGCCCAAGTAAATTAGTAGTAATAGAGTTTTTATCCTCAGTTTTAATTGTTACTATAGTCAAAAGCGATATATCACTTTCTTCTTTAATCTCAAGTGATTTAATATCATCATCGTGAATATCTGGTTTATAATCATTAAAAACACCAAAAGGATCAATTAGTATAAAGCCTGTATCTTTATCATCTTTCGATTGTAAAACACTAAAAGGTGCATCATCTCCCATACTAAGTAGATAGAAATCACGATATTCTTCGAAGCCCATTAAGCCACTATCGAAATGAAATAACGAATTATCAGAAGCTTCAACTTTTCCTAAAATTCTAGATTCAACATCTGGCATAAATATATATCCTTATAAAAATTAAAAATTATAGCCCAATTACTTTTATCTCAAATAATCCATCAAAGTTCTACCCAAAAGCTTTCCTGCAGTTTGTAAAGAAGCATTATGAGCATATTGCCACATATTGAAATTTAATATCTCTTCTGAAAAGTCGATATCTTCATTTTTACTTAAAGCCTCAATAGTAGCATATTTTTGATTACTAAAACCCAAGTCAGTCATGTCAAGTCTTGAAACCTTTGAAGAAACTTTTGTTTGATTATCCAACACATTTCCCAAAGCCTCATCAAGCAAACCAAGAGCAGAACCTCCAACATTAGCGACATCATCTTTAAGCATAGAATCACGTGTAAACATTAAAACTTCAAAAACAGACTTCCCATTAACTACAGCCGAAGGAGAATAATTACTCTCTGTAATATTAGCAAGTCCTTCTCTTAGAATACCCAAGTCTTGTAAAGTAGTTCCACCTTCTAAATCTTGAATCATAAGTTTATGTGGCTCACGTGACTGAATTTTTAATACGCGTCCCTCACCTCTTTGAGATACAACGCTTGCCTCAAAACCTGCACTTGCAGAATTTATACGCTCAGCAATTGTTTCTAGGTTATCGCCTTCTTTTATATCGATGACTGTATTGTCAATCATTATTTTTTGATCAGTTTGAGATATGTATTCTGAAGCATCAGTAGTCGAAGTTATTTCGGTATTAGAAGCCCAAAAAGAAAAACTACCAGGACTGCCGACATCGACATATCTTGAATTTTCTATTTCTCTATTTTGTACAGTAGAGTCACCTTCATAAGTAACACCCGATATAACTGATCGACCCATGTCATCATTTTGAGAATAGCTAAGCTTAAAAGGAGCACTTTTTACACTTGTTCCTGAAAATATATATTCATCTTTACTTTTTGTAAGTGATAAATCATATACTCTTTCAATCATCTCTTCTATTTCTATTGCCATAGTAATTCTATCTTCTCTATTATAAGTAGAGTTACCAGCTTGAACTGTAAGCTCTCTAGCTCTATTCAAAGCGTCAGTTACGCCACCAAGAGAGTCATAAGCGACATTTAGTCGTTCTTTGCTAGTAACGATATTATCTTGAAAAGTATCTATAGCAGAAATTCTAGTTCTATAATAAATAGAGTTCACAGTTGATGTTACACTTTGATGTGGATACTGCACTCTTTTTCCAGTGTTTAAACGTCTTTGCGACATTTCCATTTCTCTAAAATTTGTCTTTATAGAGTTTACTGTTCTGTTGTATTGCGCTTGCTCTGTAACACGTATCATAAAAAACTCCCTTTTTTTAAAATATATTACTTTGATAGATTTTCGGATTCTTTTGAAAAGACAATATAAAAAAATAATTTATTCTAGAATTAAATTAACAAATAGCTTAAAATATAAACTATAGATAGGTAATTTAACGAAAATATTAACATTAAAAGCCCTCAAGTAAACATATCTGACTTGTTAATGTATTTTTTTATGATATAATTAGTTGATACGGATGAGTAACAATATAAAAGGATTTATAAAGTTTATGAACAGTTTGGATAATCAAGAGACAACAACTAACACAGCTGAGAATATCAAATTTGATATAGAAAAATTTATTTTTGAAAATGATAGTGAAATTGAAAAAATCATGGAAGCTGTTATTTATGTTGAAGGCAATATTGCTATATCAAGACTTAAAAGCATATTTCAATGTGAAAGTGAAGATATTTCGAAATACGTTGAAAATATCAACAAAAAGTATAGAGAATCAGATTCAGCGATAGAGATTTTAGAAATGGGTGATAGCGTACTTATGACAGTGTCGCCTTCTGTTTTTGGAATTCTATCTACAATATATGATAAAAAAAGAAAAAAGAAAATATCGAAAGCAATGCTTCAAACTCTTTCAGTTATAGCTTACAAACAACCTGTAACAAAAGCTGAAATTGACGACATAAGGCAGAGTGATAGTTCTTATCATTTGAGATCATTAATGGAAGATGGGCTTATCGACTGGAAAGGTAGAAAAAACGTTTTAGATAGAAGACAAACTTACGGCACAACCGATAAGTTTTTAATTCATTTTGGGATATCAAATATTGAAGAATTGCCAAAACTTAGAGAGCTTAAGGATTTAGAGTTTAATAAAAATGACTAAAAAAAATATAGAAAATATAGAGACAGATGACATTGATATCGAAACAGAGAGTGGCGATAATACTGTAAGACTTGTAAAAATAATTGCTGAGGCTGGAATTTCTAGCAGAAGAAAATGCGAAAACCATATACAAAGTGGACGTGTTCGTGTAAATAATAAAGTTATAGTTAACCCTGCTTATAAAGTTAATAGTGATGATGAAGTTTCTTTCGATAGAGAGATTATCTCAAGAGAAACAAAACATTATTTAGTTCTTTACAAGCCTAAAGGCGTCGTTAGTTCAACTAAAGACTTGCCGGGTGGTAGAAGACTTATTACTGAATTTTTTCAAGATATTAAAGAAAGATTATTTTATGCAGGCAGACTCGACTCTGAATCACGTGGAATAATGATTATTACAAATGATGGTGCACTTGCTAATATAATTACACACCCATCATATGAAGTTATGAAAGTTTATGATGTTACTATCAGTGGCAAAGTTGATCCTGAAAAAATCATCAAAGCGAGTAATGGTGTAACTATAAAAAATATAGACTATTCTCCTTTCAAATTCAAAATTTTATCTAAAGGTCATATGCAAAGTAAAGTTCGCATGACTATTAACGAGGGTAAAAATAGAGAAATTAGAAAAATATTTGAATTTTTAGAGTATAAAATTATCGACTTAGAAAGAATATCTGTTGGAATTGTAAGTAAAACTCATCAAGGACTGGGCACGCTCGACGCAGGCCATACTCGAAAACTTACTACCGAGGAAGTAGAATTCTTCTTTAATCAAAAAAATAATGCGAAAGACTCTTCTTTTGTTAAATATTCTTCATCGGAACGCAAAGCGAAAGAAGAAAACGAACTTAAACGTTTAAAAGAAAAGAAAGAAAAAACGCAAAATAAAAGCAAATGGGCAAAAGCTAAACTTAAACCTAATAAAAATTTTAAAAAGACTAAAAGTAGCTCTATAAATAAAAATGTTAGACAAGGAAAGTCTAATGATAATTTCGCTAAAAGAAAAAGATCATTCTAAATAAAGAGTAGAATATATGAGAAAAGTTATACTTTATATTGCACAAACTATGGATGGATTCATAGCTCGTGAAAACGGAGATATTGACTTCTTGCCTGAAGTTATGCCTAAAAAATCTTTAGACTTCTATAATGATTTTTATAATAGCATCGATACCATTTTAATTGGCAGAAATACTTATGACCAAATAGTGAAGTTTGTAGGGCCTAAAAACTGGATTTATCAAAATAAAATGAGCTATATTTTTACAAATGAGCTTGATAAATATAAAAATACAGATGACAAAACATTTATTAAAAAAGATATAGTAGACTTTGTAAATAGTATAAAAAATGAGGCTGGGAAAGATATTTGGATATTGGGTGGTTCTAAATTAATAAAAAATCTTATAGAAAGTAATTTGATAGATAATTATATTATAGCTACTCTTCCACAAATTATAGGAAATGGCATCCCCTTATTTTCGAACACTAACTCTATAAAGTTAAAAATCACAAAATCGATAATAACTAAAGAATTTAGTCAAATATCTTATGAAGTTATAAATAAAAACGTTGACAAATAAATGAAATTTCCTATACTATAGATGTTAGAAGATAATTTAAATATAGTGAGGAAAAAATAATGAAAAAACAAATTTTTGCTATCATAGCTATTTCAGCTTTGGTATTTTCTTGTTCGTCAGGTGGCAGTCCTAGTGACCCTACTCAACAGATAACAAAATCTATTCCAAGTCTAATGAAGACAGTTTTAAATGGGAAGTCTCCTGTTAGTGCACAAATTAATGCACAAACTAAGCAAAGCAGAGAAGCTGTTGCCATACAAGCACCTACTGAACAAGGTGGAGACACTGATACATATAATATCGCTGCTCGTCTAAAAGACACAGTTTGGTTTCAGTCGGAAGAAGATTATGATGATGGCAAAATAGAAGTTGAAACTGAATATATTTTCTTTAGTGCCGCATCAGAAATTTTCGAAAGAGAAGTTGAAAACGGAATTACTGAAACACCTGAAGAAGATGATTACGGTACACTTGAATTTATAGTTGACGTATATGCAGGTTCTACACTTGTTCAAACTACTGAAGTAGCTAGAAATGCAGGAATAGTCAAGAGAGTAACTACTGAAACTGACAATGGCCGTCCAGAAACAGAACTTGATTATATTGGGCTTTATCTTCATGATGCAGAGACTTTATTTGTAGTTGATGAAGACTCACAAGCTGAAGCCGAGTTTATACTAACTTCAATACTAGATGCTGCAAAAGCTGGAACTATTAGTCCATACATGAAAGAAGAATATCAATATATACTTTCAACTGAAAAAATAAATAAATAAAAAAACAAGCCTCCTAAGGATATAACTTTAGGGGGCTTATTTTTTATACTTTTAAAATTGCACTACCAATTTTCATAAATTAATGATAGAATTAAATGGAGTATATTATGGAAAATATTTACCCAATAACTGATTTAGAATTAGCTGGTCTATCATTTTGTTTAGGCTTTCTACTTATTAATATATTTATATATTTATATATTTATAGAAAACTACATGATAAAATTAACCTCGCTTTATTAACTATAAATCTTGGCGCAGCTGTTTACATCGTGGGTCAACTCTTTGTCGTGTCTTTTTTATCTATAGATTATAATACTAATGCTGTTGTAAAGATCTATTTACTAAGTGAAATAGCTCTAGTTTTTTTTGGATTATCATGGATTTTTTATATTAAATCTACATTAATTCTAAATGAAAAATTTAAATCGTTTTTTAAAATACTAAACTACTTCAGTATAGTATTTATTACTCTTTTATCAATTTTATCATTAATATTCCCAGATATGTTGGTAACTATAAGTACAACTTCATATACTGTAGCAGGAAATGCTCAAGATATATCTATAATCGCAGACCTTGGACTATTACACTTAGCGAGAAACATATATTTAGTTATTATAGGAGGTGTTACAGCTTATTTTTATTTATATGAAATATTTGTAAATAAAAGACTTGGAGATAAAAATATTTTATTATCTGTAATAGCACTTCTCATTTTATATATATTTTCAATAGACGAATTGCAAGCATCATATACAAATAAAAATATAATTGCACATGGATTTGAACATTCGAGATTTATACTAGGAATTACAATATTTACAGGCATAGCTCTCTACATCGCAATAACAAATTTTATATTTAGAACATTTGCTATAAAAAAGAACCGATCTAACTTAATATTAACTTTTAAAAACTATGAAGGTACTATAAATAATATATTAAAAATAATAGACAATATCGACATGTCTAATAAAAATACTAAAACAGCAAGTTCCGAATTATTTATAATATCTGATGATATTTTTAAAAGAATTAATGCATTAAAGTCGAGCCTAATAAAATCTATAGAAAGTAATGAGATATTAAAAACAACATCAGATACTCAATTAATAGAAACAAATATCAACTCAGGATACATAGAAAAATTTGAAGGAACAATAAATTCTATAGAAATATCTATGACCGAACGAAATCAATTTATAGAAAATAACGTGTCAGAAATAGAGGAATGCATAAATACAACATACAAATTGCAAGATAAAGCGAGAGATTTAGCTGATATATCGCTGCAATTTAAAAATAATACATTAAAAACAAAGCAAAATATAAATAATAGCGTTTCTAAAATGGAAGTCATGTCACAAGTATCAAGCCAAATAAGACGTATATTAATATTCATGAAAAATATATCTGACAAGACGGCTATTTTATCGATAAACTCAAGCATACAGGCATCTAAATCTGGCGAATGGCGTGATAGTTTTTTTGTGGTATCAGCTGAAGTCGAGAAATTAATTAAAGATATTTCAGGTATTACTGAGAAATTAGAAAAACTATTATATGAAATAGATGGTATATTCAAAGAATTCCATACACAAAAAGACACAATCGTTGCCAATTTTAGCAAACTTGTAGAATATACTGATGTCATGGAATATGATATCAAAAACATAGCTCTTGATATATCAATGCAAAATGATTCTAACAGCAATTCCGCAAAAAATATTAGAACACTTATTCGAATTAATAAGGCGTTAGAAAGTATTTTCTCAAAAGATAAATCTAATTCTGAAGCTGCAAGAGATAAAATAGAATCATTAGGTCATTGTTTCGACGAAGTATTGGCTAAATCTTTACTCAGAGAACAAGGATTTAATGATATCCTAAATGATATTAATAAATTATTCGCAACTTCTACAGAACTTAAAAATCTAAATAAAGAAGTTACTCAAGACCTAGATATTCTTGAAATAATAAATAATAGCATAAAATCTAAAACATTTGATTATAAGAGTTAAAGATAAAAATGAATATTTCACTAGATACTATATATAATTATGACATGAATATCGTTGAATTTATAATATCATCATGTTTAACGCCAATTATTTTTATAATATTTGCTTCATTTTTAATTCTTTATATTAAAACAAAAATCACTGTATATTTAATAAATAGCATTTCTGCAGGCATTCTCATTATTTATGATATTTTATTAAAATCAATTTTTATGATAAGTATAATAAATAAAAAAACTCCTTTAGCAGCCCCTTATATAGAGTTATTGCTAAAATCAAGCGATATAGTCCTCTTAATTTTATTTTTATTTTTATCAGGAACAAGCGTAATGTATTTTTATAACAAAACTAATACAAGAAAATTAAGCATAATAGTATTTGCTTTAGTATCAGTATTCTCATTATTTTTTGTGCTCACTTTTATAGTAGAACTTCAATACTTCAAAGATATTATCTATAATATAACCAGTAGTAATACTCAGTATAAAACTATCGAGTCTTTTTTTAGCGACAACAGCATATCGACTAAATACACAGCATTCATCGCTATAATTTTAATGACATCTTCTATTGCCATAATATACTTAAATATTGAAGCTTCTTCTGTTTATCGTATGAGAGCTAGAGTAATATTGTCGATTATAATATTTCTATCTATAGTTTTACTCATAGAAAGCATTAGCAATATATTACATATTATAGATAGTAATATAAATAAAATATTTTTCGCTGTAAGTATATATATCATATCTACTGGAGTTGTAACCTTAAAGCGATTCGCCGATAGTGTTATTGAAGAAATCGTAGCGCAAAATAAAATGAATGAAAAAATAGAAAATAGCATCGACATCATAACTGATTTATCTATGTTGTCAACCGATATAAATTCAATAAAAATAAAAATAAATAGAAATAAAGAGTGCATATATGATATTGTAAAAGAAAATAAAGATGCTCTAAATTCTATGAATAAAAAGTATGAATTAATTTCTAGTTCTAGCGATGATTTTTTTAATATCTATAAAGAGAAAGAACATTCTATTCAAAATATAGATGAATTCTTGCAATATATTATAGATACATTTGCTGACTCTAAAGAAAAAATAGTAGAAAACAGGGAAACGTTTTTAAATACAATTGATAAAATAATTGAACCCTCATCGACCACAAATGATATGAAGTATATTTCTGAGTCACTAAAAAATACTTCGAAAACATTCAAAAAAAAGTCTGACAATATAATTAAAGATATAGCAAAATCGATGTCGAAATTTGAAAATATTAATGAAATAACTGACTCTATACAATCTACAATCGACTTAATAAAAGAGACTGCCGACAAAACATCACTACTATCTATAAACGCAGGGATAAAAGCCTCTAAAGCTGGATCACTAGGTAGAAGTTTTGCAATAATCGCTAAAGAAATAGGTACTGTTGCTAGCGAAAACATTAGAGGAATTGAACAAATTGAAAAAATATTAAGTTCAATATTCGACTCTATTAAAGATGTTGAGGTGTCAAGTTCAAACATAACAAAAGAGTCTGACTCATTTAAAGAAGGCATAAGCGGCATGATAGATGAGATTAATAGTTTAATTATAGAAATTAGCAAATATGATATATGCATATCTGAAAGAATGAAAACCATTAAAGAATTAGATAAAGATAATCAGATTATAGAAAAAATTACTAAAGATCAAAATTACATAATAAATTTAATTAAAGAAAATACTGAATTACCGCATAATAAAAAAGAAAATGGTGAACTAAATATAGAAAAAAACAAAAGTGATATAGATAAAGTATCCGAAAATATAAGTCGATTGTCGATGCTAGAATTAAAAACGCTTGATTTATCGAATAAACTATTTAATTCTATCGATGAATCTGATAATGAATCTCTAAACTTGGATAAAATACTAGTAAATCAAAATATAAAAGATTTAGACAATAAATTATGATAGATATAATACTCGCTTTAATTTTTTTAGTATCGATACTATACGGTTTGATAAGAGGTTTTATGTCCATAGCCTCTCCGATAGTTGCATTAGTTATCGCTATTTTTTTAAGCCCAGTCATTAATGCACTGTTAATATTATATGCTAATTTTTACAAAGAAAGTGTTATAGTGAAAGTATTAATATTTCTAGCAGTATATGCGATATTTAGAATATTAATGTCAAAACTAAAAGAAAGTATAAAACATTTACTCAAAGCAGTCTATCTTAATTGGGTAGATTCAATACTCGGAGCAATATCATCACTAGCAGTATCTGCCGTTATTATAGTTATGGTATTTAGTCTAATAACCGAGTTCTCAGGCAAAAGATTCGACTCGGCTATATTATATTATCTAACAGACAAATACATGTTCATAATAGACGGCATAAACTCTATCTTATATGGTATATTTAATCATGCCAAAAAAGATTTATTCTTTTAAGCTTTTCTCAAAGCCGCTGCCAATATTTTATCAATAGGAAGCACAACATCAACACCACCATGAGCAATCGCCTCACGTGGCATACCAAACACAGTGCAAGTCTCTTCATCTTGAGCAATATTATAAGCACCAGCCTCTTTCATTTCCTTCATACCACGAGCTCCATCATCGCCCATGCCTGTAAGTATAATTCCAATAGCCTTACTACGAGCACAAACGGCAGCACTTCTAAAAAGAACATCTACAGAAGGCTTATGTCTAGCAACCGACTGACCGTCCAAAACTTCAACATAATACTTGCCATCTTTAACTCTAACTAAAGTATGTCTATTTCCACGAGCCAAAATTGCTTGTCCACGACCAACAGTCATTCCATCTTCAGCTTCTCTAACATCAATTTTAAGAACAGTGTTTAGTCGACGTGCAAATGAAGACGTAAAATGTTCAGGCATATGTTGAGCAATAACGATTGGAGGTGCTTGAGGAGTTACATCTTTTAAACATTTAACTAATGCTTCAGTACCACCAGTTGATGATCCTATAACAATAATTTTATCCATTGGAAACTCTTTAGCGGGTTTAAGTGGAAGAATAACATCAGCAGTAAATTTTTCATAAGAATTAAGCTGTTTAAAAGCAGGTGCTACGCTATATTTCGTAGGCTCATCTTTAGCCATCTTTGAAATATCAACTCCATGCTTTTTATAAAATTTAATTCTATTCGAATAAGCATTTTTAATTTTTTGAACCAAATCATATGCAAGCTCATTTACTCCATCTCTAATATTAGATGAAGGTTTTATAACATAGTCAAAAGCACCGATATTCAAAGCGTCAAGTGCAAGTTCACGATGTTTTTCAAGCAAAGAACTAAACATTATAACAGGAATAGGCGTTTTAAGCATAAGTTTTTTTAAGAATGTAATACCATCCATTTCAGGCATTTCAATATCTAATGTAATAACATCAGGTTTTAATTCTTCTATTTTTCTTTGTGCGATAACAGGATTTGCCGCTGTTCCAATCATCTCTAATGCAGGATCAGATTCGATAATATTTCTTAAAAGCTCACGGATCAATGCACTATCATCTATTGCTAAAACTTTTATTTTTTCCATAATAATTTCCTTTTTATAAAACTAAAATAATGTAATATCTGATTTCTCTTCAAGCTTACTCTTCAAGCTTTTAGAGTATTTAATCTCTTGTTCAACCGAGAATTCTTTTGTTGCATTCTCAAGCTTTTTCATAAGTATTCTATTTTCTGTATTAAAGAAAAAAACTTTACGAGGAGAATTTCCGCCAATATCGGAGCTTACAATTGGTATTTTCTCGTCATTTAAAAACTTTTTTGCGAAATTAATATTTTTATCCGCTACATTTAGTATATTACTCGTCATACTAGTGAGCACATGTCCACCGCCGAAAATTTTAGCGATCATATGTTCTTTTTTACCGCCGAGTTTTATAATTTCATTTATTAAAACTTCCATCGCAAATATACCGTATCGTGTATTATTATAATCATCTGAGGCGTCATAATCTTTAAGTTCAGGCAACATGAAATGATTCATACCACCAATCAGATTTTTTGTTTCAAATAAACATACAGATATACAACTACCAAGTACCGTTTTTATAACTGATGGCTCTTTTGATACATAATAACCACCTATATATATAGTTATTCTTTTAAACGAGCTATCGGCTGCTACTGGAAAATCTATCATTGTACTAAAAGTCCTTAATTATAGTCTTTCGTAAACATTGCTAGTAACATATTTAAATTTATCAGAAACGCCAAATAATGTCTCAGAGTGACCTATAAAAATATAAGCACTATCTTTCATATAAGAATGAAGTTTAGTAAATAGGTATTTTTGAAAGTCTTTATCAAAATATATGATAACATTACGGCAGAATATCAAATCGAAAGTTGTATGAATATCATAATTATCTTCTTTAAAGTTTAACTGTCTAAAAATAACATACTTTTTCAGTAAATCTTTAACTTTATATTTAGAATCATTATCACCCTTGCCACGCAAGAAATATTTTTTAAGTAGATTAATAGGCACAGGTGCGACAACATCATCTCGATAAACACCATTTTGAGCATGTTCTAAAACACTTGTATCGATATCGGTTGCCAAAACTTTAATATCATATTTATCCATATTATTTCCAAAATATTCATATAAAGTAATAAGAATAGAATAAGGCTCCTCACCCGAAGAACATGCAGACGACCACACTCTTAAGTTTTGAACTTCACCTCGTTTATAAGCCTCTTCCCATGCAGGTAAAAATGTAGACTTCATAAATTCAAAATGCTTATTTTCTCTAAAAAAATCGGTTTTATTAGTTGTAACCGAATTTACAAAATTTTCAAACTCTTCTTTTCCATTCTTGCTTTGTACAAAATTGATATATTCTGAAAAACTATCAATACTAAGAATTCGAAGTCGTTTTCCAAGCCTAGATGTCACCAAAGCTTTTTTATGCTCTCCCATAACAATTCGTGTTTCTTCATAAATAAGTTTACTTAAAACTTTAAAATCGGCATCCTCTAAAATTGGAAACCCAGTACTTGAATCTATATTGCTAGCCATAGTAACACCTTAATAATATTTTATTTATCTTTATTTAATTCTTCTTCCGACATAACAACCTCATCAACTGGCAAAACCATAACAACTTTGTCATCAAGTTTTATAACATGAGATATTTGAAGCCCTGAAAGACTTTCTATCGGGGCATCACTTATCTGATCTTTATTCACATTTATGACATCAATAACCATATCAGCCAAAACTCCAAATCGACGTTCAACAGTTGATAAAACTATAATAACATCGTCTTGAAAATTATGATCAGGATCTCTCGGTATAGAAAAACGAACACGTAAATCTATGACATGTAAAATATTACCCCTTAAATTAATAAGACCTAGCATATAAATCGGGCTGCCCGGTACAGGCGTAATATTCGTAACACCTAAAATTTCTTGAACGCTTAAAACATCCAAAGCATATTCTTCATCACCTATCTTAAAAACTAAATACTGATTCATATCACCTACTATATTAGTTACAATCGTTTGTATATTATTATTTATCTTATCAATTTTAGTATTTTCTTTTTCTAGCATTATAAATATTACTCCTTAATAGTTTAACTTCTCACATTACCAATTTTACCTTGAAGAGTCGTATTAACCAAGCCCTGAATATCTATAATAAGAGCAATTTTTCCGTCTCCGAGTATCGTGCCACCTGCAATACCTGAATGTTTACTAAAGCTTGCATCAAGCGATTTTATTACGGCTTGTTGTTGATCTAAAAGCTCATCTACGAACACAGCGCATTTTGTATTGCCAGCCTCAGCGACTACAACTATTCCATCTTCGATATTAACCACATCAGTTTTAACTTCAAAAGCCTTATGCAGTCTAATTAAAGGAATATACTCGCCACGAATATTTATCATTTCACCTTTTTCTTCGAAAGGTTTAACATGTTCATCTTTCACTTTAAGCTGCTCGACAATAGAAAGTAAAGGCATAACATAAATCTCATTACCAAGCGATAATGTAATACCCTCTATGATTGCAAGTGTCAAAGGAAGTTTTATCATAAAAGATGAGCCTATGCCCTTATCTGATTTTATCTCAATACGCCCTTTAAGTTTTTCAACATTAACACGAACAACATCCATTCCAACACCACGACCAGATATATCAGTTACAACATCGGCAGTAGAAAAACCCGGAGCAAATATAGTTTTATAAATTTCGCTATCAGGATATTTAATATCCTTAAAAAGAAGACCTTTCTCAATAGCTTTTTTATATATTTTATCTTTATCTAAACCATTACCATCATCAGCAACCTCGATTACTACATGACCTTCTTGATGTGCAGCTGAAAGTGTAATTGTGCCATATTCTGGCTTATTACGATCAACTCTCTCTTCTTTAGTTTTTTCAATTCCATGGTCTATCGAGTTTCGAATAATATGTTTAAGGGGGTCTGACAATTGTTCTAACATATTTTTATCTATTTCAGTAGTCTCCCCTTTAAGGACTAATTTAATTTCTTTATTAAGTTCCAAACTCAAGTCACGAACATATCGATGAAATTGACTAAATATAGGGCCAATAGGCATCATCCTAATATTCATAACTTCTTCTTGAATTTGTCTTGTAATTCTGTCAAGTGATGCTACAGCCTCTTTAAGACCATTCTCCGCATTACTTTCCAATTTAACTGTAACCTGCGTTATTCTTGATTGAGCTATTACAAGCTCCCCTACGAGGTTCATCATAGTATCAAGTTTACGAGTATCAACTCTAACAGTAGACGCCATTTGAGCTGGCTTAATAGGCGTTTTAGCCACTTCTTGTATTGCTTCATCCTGCTTAATTTCTTCTGCAATATCTTCTTCTACAATTTCAACTTCTGAAACAGGTGTGTCTTTTGTTACAAACTGAGGTTTCTCTTTTGAAGCACTATCATTAGGTAACTCGTATCCAGGAATTTTACTCGCTGGCTTTTCGATAGAAGCAATATGAGTTATTGTAATATCATTATCATCGATTACAAATAAAAACAAATTACAAACCTGATCTAAATTTTGATACGTATCTAAGTCTAATGCAAAACTAGTATAACAAATATAAGGATCTTCAAAGTTAGATATTGACGGAATATTTGAAGTATCTAAATTTAAATTACTTATACTACCTATTGCAGCCAAATCACTTAAAAACATAGTCGGATCAATTCCGTTGTCAAAAATGTTATCCTTAAACTTCATACTAATATGAAATATATTTAAAGTAACCGTTTCACTTTCTTTGTTAGTAGCAGCAGGAGTTTCTTTTTTTTCTTCAGTAGTTGACGAAGAAGCAGCGGCTGCAGCAACAGTACCACCATCAGCTATTGTTTTAATTCTTACTTTAAGAGACTCAATAGTGGTTATACCAGTGGTTTCATTATTTCCATCAACTATATTTTGAAGCATAAGTTTTATAGTATCTAAAAACTCTAAAAGTACAGTAATCATCTCAGGAGTAACACCTAATTTACCACTACGTACTTTTTCGAGTAAATTTTCTGCCACGTGATTTAGATCACTCATTGCGTCGAAACCAACAGTTCCTGCACTAGATTTAAGCGTATGGGCACTTCTAAATATTTTATTTAAAAGTTCCTCATCACTTTTATTATCTTCTAATAAAACTAAGTCGTTTTCAAGACCCTCAACTATTTCTTCAGCTTCATTAAGAAAAATAGATATAAATTGCTCTGAATCAAACATATATATTACACCTTAATCAATTCGATTGTCACATATTTACTTTAGTTTAAAAAACGTTTAACTACATCCAACAATTGAGTCGGATTAAACGGTTTTACAAGCCACCCACTAGCCCCAGCCGCCTTACCTTCCATCTTTTTTTCATCTTGCGACTCGGTTGTAAGCATGAGTACAGGAGTATATTTATGTAAATCAATTTGTCTTACATGTTTAATAAACTCGATACCATCCATTTTGGGCATATTTAAATCAGTTATAATCATTTCAATATTATCATGCTGACTCAAAGTCTCAAGCCCAGTTGTTCCATCATCACCAGATACAACTTCGTAGCCTCCCTTTTTTAGGGTATACTCAACAGATGCTCTCGCTGTATTTGAGTCGTCTACTATCAATATTTTCTTTCCCATACATTGAACCTCTTTTTTTATAAATATTAGTTATTAACAATTAAAGTATTCTAAAACTTCGTCTGAAAGCCCTTCTATTACTAGAGTTTTCTCATTGCTTTCAAGCTCTTTTTTCATAGCAAAAAGTATTTGAATCCCTGCCAAGTCTATAGAAGCGCCATCTTTAAAGATAACCTTTATATCATCGGAAAAATCTGCTTTCTTTATAACAGGATTAAAATACTTAGCTACACTTCTAACATTAAGACTTTCTGTAAACTCTATTTCAGACATTCATAAACTCCTTAAAATATTGTAAGTTCACCACTACCTGACCCAACATCAATACTAACATCATCACCAATAAGATCACTCGCTATAGCTCTCTCTTTTTGCGTAGTATATGAATTTATTATCTCCAAATATTTATCGCTTTCTATTTTCCAGCTAGTAATACCACAACTTTCATAATATAATTCTTTTCTAGACTTAACCATAGACTTCATATCATCACATACATTAATAACTTCTTCTACACTAAGAAGTATATCGTCTAATGAGCTTAAGTCCAATAACGTTTTATCTAAAATATGAAACAATTCATCAGCATAACTCTTGAAATGCTTAAGATTATTTTTCACAAGCATTTTCGAATGCTCAAGCCTTAAATTAACACTGCGAGTCATATCCTGAATTACATTATACTCACTTGCTTCTTTGTCGGTATTCAGTTTGAACTTATCAACAGAGGCAAATATCTCCTCTTTTATCGCACTAAAATCAACTAAACTTTCATCAACTGTCTTTGTAATATTGCTTGCTATAGCTTCGACACTATCAATCGAGAAGGTCTTAGAGTTATCAAATATTTCTCTATTCTTTTCAAGTTCTATTTTTGCTAAAAAATTAATAGAGTTAAATGTTTTTGCTATATTTTTAGTTTCAAAAAACATTGTCTCTAAAAATTCTATCAAATCACTTATATCAGCATTATCGTCAGATATAGAAAATTTCTTATTCAAGAAAATTTTATGGCTAGAAAGATATGAATTAATAAAACCCATATACTCCTCAAATAAAATATCAGACACAACTAAAGCCGATGACGAGTTATCTTTTTCATCACCTATCATATGATCAACAATAGCATCTCTATCATTTGCAACATCAAGAAGTGCCTCTCTAAAGTCGGATAAAAACATTTTTATATTTCTATTTGAATCACTAATTTCATCATATACAGACTTCAAATTAGAAATAACAAGTGAAAGAACCGAATCATCAAATGTAACAATATCTAAAAGTAAATGCTCAAGCTCAAGTGCTTTCTCATCTGTTTTATTTTTTTTATATTCTTCAAGTTTTGCATAATAAGTCTCGATAAAATATTTATTCTCTTTTACAAGCGTACAAATAGACTCAACAATATGCTCAGTTTGCTGTCTAATAATATCTTCTCTTTGAAGAATCATCATTATATCAAAAATATAACTATAAGAGCCGTCGACTCTTTTAAGTATATCGAGTATTATGCTAGAAAAAATAGAGAAAGATTTCTCCATGCTAGAATGTTCTGAAAGTATTTTACTTTGAACTTCAATAAAATCATTTTTTTGATTATTATTAGCTTCAAGAATTTTAGTTTTAAAGTTCTCAAAATGAAAAAATAAGTCATTACCAACTTTATTCATAGCATCTGCTTGATCATTTGCTAAATCTGAAAGTTTAATTATATTTTTAGATATTTCGCCAAAAGCACCACCAACCTCACCATGCTTCGACGATATAATTATCGCATTAAGTGAGTATACTTTTATCTGATCAGCCAAAAGTCTAATATTATCAATAGACTCCATAATACTGCTAGTTTTATCTACATCTTTAATAATAGATTCAGACAATATATCATCTTGGTCTATAAAATCTTTAATACGATCAAATGAATTAGAAAACTCTTTCTGATTTTGCTCTAAAGCATAGGCAAAACTATTTTCAACTTCTTTTTCATCGCTAAAATAAGAAACAAGAGAATTAACACGAGTATTCTCATTCGCCATACTCTCTTCTATAACTGGAAACTTATCAGCTATTGACGAATATACTCTATTAATTTCTGATAGAAATGTATCGATATCATTTATCGTTGTTTCTAAAATTGCAGAATAGTCGAGGAGATTTTGACATATTGATTTATCTAAAATATTTATATGAACCACATTAATCCTCAAATTAAATTTTTAATAAAGACTATAAAACACCTATCTTATAATAGCATATTATAACTTTTATGCAACATAATATATTAATTTTTTATTTAAAGTAAATAACAACTAACCATAATTTTACTTTTTTCCGAAAAATAGGTAACTATATTTTATTTATTTAAAGGAATTAACAATTTTATGCTAGAATCTATAATATTAGGCGTAGTGCAAGCAGTGAGTGAATTTTTACCAATATCAAGCTCTGGGCATTTAAGAATAGCCGAATACTTTCTCAACTTTCAAATAGAAAATAAATTATCTTTTGAAATTGCTCTGCATTTTGGTACATTTTTAGCGACAGTTCTAATTTTTTTCAAAGATATTAAGAATGCCATAATCGCTTTTTTCAAGGGAATTACAACTTATAAAAAATCGATAAAAGAAGATAAAGACTTCAGAGTATCTATCATGGTTATAGTCGCATCCATTCCGACAGCTATAGCAGGGCTTTTACTAAAAGATAATATCGAAAGTATTGACTTAAGCAGAGTTGGACTTAATTTAATAATCACAGGAAGTATTTTACTTTTAACCAAAAAAATTGATGGATATAAAGTTGAGGAGAAAAAAGATGAGTTTAGTACAACATTAAAGCAAGTTTTAATAATTGGTCTAGCACAGTCGATCGCGATATTTCCTGGAATTTCAAGGTCTGGTTTTACAATTGCTATCGCTCTTTTCCTCGGACTCAATAGAGAATTCGCAGGGCGTTTATCTTTTTTAATATCACTTCCTGCCATATTCGGTGCAATGCTTCTTACATTTAAAGATTTTCAACAAATTAATATTGAAATGGCTTTAGTCGGGTTGATTACGGCATTCATATTTGGAATTTTAGCACTTAAGTTCTTACTAAATTTTCTAAAAAAAGGGAAATTATTTTATTTTGGATTTTACTGCATAATCGTAGGGCTTGGAGTTTATATATATTTTCAAGGCGGAATATAAAAGATTTTTAGAAAAAAGAAATATAATTAAAAATGGAAAAATTACGATATTAATACTATGAGAAAAAATAAAAATGTTTTGGGTGATTTGGAATTCGCTATTCCGTTTATATCAAAAAGAAATATAAGCCGTTTGCAAAAAAAAGTAACTCCATTCATAGAGAGAAGAGATATCAATTCTGTTGATGATTACAGAGAAAAAACTACTCACTATAATAATAATAATGATGTCAACACAAATGAAAATATATCAGAGATAATAGAAGAAGATAGTTCTAACTATAATCAAAAAAAAGCCAGCGATAAAAAAGTAAATAGTATAATAGAACATATGAAAAAAGATGACGAGTATAGTTACGGAGATGATTATATTATACATGAAGGTGAAGAAGATTTAGGCCTTGCTCTTGCAAAAGCAGTATATGGAAGTAGAATTAATAATAAACAAGAAGAAAAAAATGATGATAACTTTTTACTTTCTCATTATGGCATAAAAGCTGCGAATAAAAGCAATAAAGAGCCTATTGTAAATGTAAAAGAAGATGATTACGAACCTAGCTATTCATCAACACCAATAGAAAAAGATGAGCATAATAATCATACAGAAGAAGATAATTATAATCCATTTGGTATAAATATCAAAAAAGAAGAACCAATTGAAACTGTTTACGAAGAAAATGTTATCGAAAAAGTTGAAATAAAAGAGACATATAAAGAAGAAATTGAGGAAATAAAAGATAATGGATATTCTATAGCCATTCATAATATTAGAGAAAACAAGAAAGAAGAAGAGATTATCACTTCTAATGATGAAAATGATGACGAATATTTGTTCAGTAAAAAACCGTTCGAGTTTAATATGGGATATGGATCATTCAAAAAGTATGATAGAAATGACCATTTTCCAAAGCCAAATGCTGTCAAAGATAATAATGAAAGAGTCTATAAAGTAGAAACGACTAAAAATAATAATGAAAATATATTAAATCATAGTAAAGAAGAAAATACTAATCCTTTTGAAAATTTAATACCAACTCAAAATAATATAAACTCAAATAGCGATGAACCT
>CAMQVF010000021.1 GCA_947038115.1 uncultured Spirochaetia bacterium | reverse complement strand
TCAATACAAATGATTTTGAGATAAGTATTCAATTTGATACAAATTATATAGTTCAAGGTATTAGTTTAGAGAATGATATTGTTTTTTATTCTGAAACAGCTGACTCAGAAGATAAGATATCATCATTGGTTGATGCTTTGCTTAATGATCTTAGTTCATATTATGGATTTGATACTTTGAATAGCATAGAGAATCCAAGCAATGATATTGAACTTAACTTTAATGTCAATTTAGTCAATCAAGATGAGACAAAGGCTATTTTAAGTGATAAATCTAAACTTGTTATAGGTGATGAGATAGAAATTACTTTTGATGTAAATAAAGAAGGCTATGTTAGTATTTTTGTTTTTCAGGCTGACAATTCACTTTTAATGCTTTATCCAAATGATTTTATTAAAGATTATGTAGTTAGACCGAATAGAACTTATAAAATTCCTCCAGATCAAGCTATTTATGATATTTTAATTTCTGGCAAGGGTGGCAGTAATAGATTTTTTATTATTTTTACAGAGGCAAAACAAAACTGGATTTTTGAGAGTACATTATCAGGTATTGGGTTTAAGTCTGTTAGCAAAGCCTCTATAGCATCATTTACTACTGATATAAAAAATAATCTTAGATTAAGATTTAATTCTACTTGGTCGATTAAGTCAGTTATTATTCAAGAAAAAAAATATTGGTAATAAAAACATTAAAAGAAATATCGCAAGCTAGCATTTATAAGATGTCCCATATTACTATCTTTATATAATTTTAGAGTGTAGTCGGCATAAATAGAGAAAGAGCCTAGCTCAAGAGATAAATTAAAGTTGGCATCTAGCATACTCGTTATTTCAGATACTTTAACTTCACTTTCTAAAATTCTACTTAAGGTATCATCTCTTATATTCCAGAGGTCAGTAAAAAGTGTATCGAATACCACTAAATTAGCAGCCGTTTTTATACCAGTAGTTATGGCATATTTTTTAGCTATACTGAATGTGTAAGATAAAGAAAGACCTACAGGTACAAGTAAAGTATTTTTGTATCCATCTTTTATTGAAAATAATAAAGTATTATCAGCATTGACAGCATTCAAAATTGGTTGATAATAAAAATGATGTGAAATTCCCACAAATGGTGAGATGAAGGCACCGCCAAGTTTGAGATCATAAGTGAAGTTAGCAGTTGTATTTAGAGATTGAGATGTGTATCGACTCGATGCTCTTAATATACTTATAACTTCTCCAACACTAGATGTAAATGTTTGGTCAACAGTATTATCTATGGCTGTAAAAATAGTGCTAACAGAAAACCGCATGTTTAATGCATTCATATTATAATAAATTCCGCCTGAAAATACATTCATAGTATTCACGGCTTCTGATAGTACTCCATTGGCAAAAGAAGACGCCATTAAATATCCACCTAAAAACCCAATTCTACTGTTTACTAAATCATTTATTTCTATGTCTACTGCTAAAAGCCCACCATAACTGTCCATATCACTTTTTATATTATCATCACCAGCCTTGAAATCGGCAAGAAAAACTATAGGCCCTACCCATAGTGTAATGGGGACGCTTCCAAATAAAAAAGACGACTGCGATAGATTTTCTTTATTATTAATTATATGCACGGCTTGATATTCTATAGCAGTTGTAATCATATTATTGACATCTAATGCACTTGCCGATCTTGTAAATTGAGTGTTCTCTAAAATTTTCTTTTCTTCTGCTGAATTAGTTTCTGCTGATAGATTAAAATTAATAATAAAAATAATTATTGATATATAAGTGTATAATTTTTTCATGAGTTTTTTATATTTAAAATAAAATCTGATACTCTTAATTATAACAAAAAAATCTACTTTTTGCTAGTTTAAAATAAATATTGAATTATTAAAGCTATTGACATTTTTTTAATATTATCGTATACTAGGAACAATTGAATTGCTGGTGTAGCTCAATTGGCAGAGCTTCTGATTTGTAATCAGATGGTTGCGGGTTCGAGTCCCATCACCAGCTCATTTTATTTAAGACATATCTTACTGGTATGTCTTTTTTTATCTCAATATTTTATTCTTCTTGTAAGTCATCATTTTTTAAGAATAGCAGTAAATCGGTTATAGCAAATATCGATAATATTCTAAGATATAAATCGAATATATTTAGCCCAGATATTATTATAAGTAACAATATTGATATTAGTGTAAGCTTATGCTTTGTTGTCGTAATTATTGTAAATGAAATGGTCAAGAACATAAATAAAATATACACATATATAAACAATGGAAGAGTCGGATTTATGCCAGATGCCGATAAAAATGATTCTATAGTAAGTTGAATGGGTTGTCTAAAAATTATTGCTGTAACTAAAAAAATCGCGATACATATTAAAAAGTAAAGAACTACTTTATATACCTTAAATTGTAGAATATATTTTAACGAGAAATATGTGTAATATAATATAACGATTAAGAAAGAATATGATGCCACATTTGATAAGTATTGCTGAATATAAAAAAATTTGTATATACTAAGGAAAGGAGAGAATATTTTTATAGAATTTAGCGATGATATTACTGCCGTCATACTCGAAAGTATAGTAAATATAGATATAAATATAACTAGCCCTCTCATTGCTTCGTTTATGTTATAGAGTTTTAAGATACTAGTAAATATAATGATGTATAAAGTTAGAAGTAATACGAAAAATATCGATAAAATTATAGCCGATATTTCTTGAGGTAATATAGTTCGTAAAAAAAGAGAACATAAGCCTAATAAAATAGTAAGCATGCCCATTACCGCATATATTAAATTTGCAGTAAATAATTCTCTATAAAACCTGTAAAGCACTATTCCAAAAAGTGTAATAAATAAAGAAAAATATATAAGATTAACAGATAAAGCTATTGGGAAAGCTACTATATCAAGAAATTTGACCAAGATAGTTTGTCTTATAAGATAGTCAAAAAATATGAATATAACAAGCACTCTAGAGATTCTTGAATAACTAGATACAAAAGAATGCTCGTTATATAAAAGATTGTTTTCGAAATTCACAATTTAATTTTTAAGCTTAAGTTCCCATAGTGTAGTCGTCTTGATACGCTACTTGCTCTGGAGTAAGTTTGTCTAATTTATAACCCATAGTTGTAAGTTTAACTAAAGCAATGTCTTGGTCTTGAGCATTATCAATATCATAGACAGTATTTTCCATAGACTTGCCTTCAGTAGCCAGTCTAACTTGAGCTAAGAATTGATTAGCAAAACTCATATCCATAACTTCAGAAGGATGGCCTTCAGCAGCAGCAAGATTGACTAAACGACCTTGTGCCAATAGATATATTTTACGACCATTAGGCATAGTATATTCTTCACAATTAGCTCTAACTTCTCTTTTCGATTTAGCAATGCTTTCAAGTTCTTTAATATTAATTTCGCAATCATAGTGTCCAGTATTACAAAATATTGCACCTTCTTTCATTGTCTCAAAATGTTTTTTAACAATAACATCTTTCATACCAGTAGTTGTTATGAAAATGTCACCCACTTTAGCAGCCTCGTCCATAGTCATTACAGTATAACCTTCAAGTGTAGCTTTAAGAGCAGCAGTAGGTTTAACTTCAGTAATAATAACATTAGCACCCAAGCCTTTAGCTCTCAGAGCACAACCACGACCACAATGTCCGTAACCTGCAACAACAAAGTTTTTACCAGCAATCATTACGCTAGTAGCTCTTAAAATTCCGTCGATAGAAGATTGACCTGTTCCATAAACATTATCAAAATCCCATTTAGTTTCAGCATCATTTACAGCAATTACTGGATATAGAAGTTTACCATCTTTAGCCATAGATCTTAATCTATGCACACCAGTTGTAGTTTCTTCAGTTCCACCGATAATATCTTTAACAAGTTCTGGATATTTATTATGCACTGTAAAAATTAAATCAGCACCATCATCAAGAGTTAGTGTAGGTTTATTTTTCAATGTTTGATCAATTGACCAATAAAAATCTTCAGTACTTTGTCCATGCCAAGCATAAACTTCAAAGCCATCTTCTGCCAAAGCAGCAGCAATGTCATCTTGAGTAGACAATGGGTTACATCCACTCCATGAAATTTCCGCACCAGCAGCTCTTAAAGCTCTCATTAAAACAGCAGTTTCTTTTGTTACATGAAGACATCCAGCTATTCTATGTCCTTTTAAAGGTTGACTGTCTTTATATTTTTCAATTAAACTCATCATAACAGGCATTCTGCTTTCAGCCCATTCGATTTTCATCTTACCTTGAGGCGCAAGTGAAATATCCTTTACTTTGTAATTCGCCATTAATTATCTCCTTTCAAATAATAAAACTAACAATATTTTTGATAATTATATCATAAAATAAAAAAAACACTATCAATTATTTTGGCATAATCAATAGTGTTTAGATAGTTATTTATTCTATAATTTTATTTATTATCTTTCTTCCAACTCATTTTCGATCTTAACTCATCGCCAACTTTTTCGATAAGCAATTCTTTTTCGATTCGTCTTTTTGCCAAGAATGATGGTCGATTAGCTTTGTTTTCCAAAATCCAATTTTTAGCAAATTCACCATTTTGTATTTCTGTTAATACTTTTTTCATTTCTTTTTTTGTTTCTTCAGTGATTATTCTGTCACCTGTGCTATAGTCGCCATATTCAGCAGTATCGCTAATTGAATAACGCATGTAAGAAAGCCCTTGAGCTACAACCAAATCGATAATAAGTTTCATTTCATGTACACACTCAAAATATGCACTTTCTGGTTGATATCCTGCTTCTACTAATGTATCGAAACCAGCTTTCATTAATGCAGTAACTCCACCACATAATACAGCTTGTTCACCGAATAAATCAGTTTCAGTTTCTTCTTTAAAAGTTGTCTCTAAAACTCCAGCACGAGCACCACCAATTCCACTAGCATAAGCAAGTGCAATTTCTTTAGCTTTTCCACTAGCATTTTGATAAACAGCAATTAAACAAGGAACACCACGTCCTTCTTGATATTGACTGCGAACAGTATGACCTGGGCCTTTTGGTGCTATCATAAGTACATCAATATTTTCTGGAACAACAATTTGATTATAATGAATATTAAATCCATGTGCGAAACAAACTGTCGCATTTTTTTTCAAATTAGGCTCAACATTTGTATAATAAATATCTCTCATCTTTTCATCATTAACTAAAAGCATAATGATATCCGATTCTTTTACAGCCTCTTCAGTATTTTTTACAACTAGCCCATCTTGTTTAGCTTGTAGTGCCGACTTAGAACCTTCATAAAGCCCAACAACAACATCGACTCCACTTTCTTTTAAGTTTAAAGCATGTGCATGCCCCTGACTTCCATAGCCTATAATAGCTATTTTTTTACCCTTTAATAGAGTTAAATCTGCGTCCTTTTCATAATACATTTTTGCCATTTTATTTTATCCTTTTATATTTAATTATTTTCATCTTTTACTATTAATAGATTATCATACGAGTTAGCCAATGAAATGAGCCCTGAACGGCAGCTTTCAAGCAAGTTGTATTGCCTAGCTTCAGTCGATAATAAATCATTCGAATTTTTATCTATTGTAAATTCCGCTGTTATCGAATATTCATCAAAATATAATATTCTGCCAGAGTATTTACTTATCAATTTTAATATTTGTTGTTTATCATTATCTATTCCAAATTTTATAATTAAATGCTCTCTCATTATTGAAGTCGCATCATCTAAGACAGTTATTTCTTCAACATCATGCATTTTTTTTAATTGATTAACTACTTGATCTTTTACATATTTGTCGCCTGTAACTTGAATTGTTATTCTTGTATATTTAGGGTTTTCAGTCACACCAGCTGCAATACTTTCTATATTATAGCATTTTTTTGAGAATAGCCCTGCTAATCGATACAAAACTCCAAAATGATTTGGTACAATTACAGCGACTACAAATTTATTTTCCATCATATATTTACTCCGTAATAATATTTTTTATAGAACCACCGGGTGGTATCATTGGTAATACTTTTTCGTCTTCGTCGAGAATGCAGTCTATTACAATTGGAGATTTACTACTAAAATTTTCATTCAAAATATTTTCTAATTCATTTAAATTTGTAGCTCTAAAACCTTTTGCACCAAATGCTTCTGCAATTTTTACAAAGTCTGTTTTTCTATCCAATATTGTCGATGAATAGCGTCCTTCAAAGAAAACTCCTTGCCACTGACGAACCATGCCTAAAACATTATTATTTAATAAAACAATAACGATTGGAAGGTTTTCAGTTACAGCAGTTGCGAGTTCTGTTAAGTTCATACCAAAACTTCCATCGCCAGTAAATAATACTGCCTTTTTATTTCCTAAAGCAACACTAGCACCGATGATAGCACCCATTCCAAAGCCCATAGTTCCGAGTCCGCCAGAGGTTAGAAATTTTCTTGGTTTTTGAAAATCATAAAACTGTGTAACCCACATTTGATGTTGTCCTACATCTGTAGCTATGACAGTATCTTCGGTTGTGTAATCGTTTATTTTTTTTATTATATTTTGGGGAATAAAATCGGTTTTATTTTGTTCAAAAGTTTTTTGCTTTTCTAAAAATTCATTAATTTTATTTATCCATTCTTTATTATCTTTAGCTTCAACTTCTTCGATAAGCATAGATAATTCTTGTTTTATATCGCCACATAAAGTTATATCAGCTCTTATATTTTTATTATGCTCACTATTATCAATATCGATATGAATTACTTTTGTATTTTTTATATATTCTTCTTTACCCCCAGTGGCTCTATCACTAAAACGAACACCCACAGCAATTATTAAATCACAATCATACTTGGCTGCAGAAGCTGAATACTTTCCATGCATTCCAGTCATTTTTAAATTTAATGGATAAGAAGCAGGAATTGCACTTAAGCCCATCATGCTAAGCCCAATTGGTGCAGATATTTTTTTTGATAAACTTAAAACAATATCATGAGCCTCTGAAGCGATTACTCCACCGCCAGAATATATATAAGGTTTTTTAGATTCGTTTATAACTTGTGCGGCTTTTTTGATATTTTCAATTTTACTTTTAGGTATTTTACAAAGAGGAAGAATATCTTTTTTTGAATAATCACATTTAGCCACTTGAATATCTTTTGGAATATCAATCAAAACAGGGCCTTTACGTCCAGACATACAAATCTTAAATGCTTGCCTGATGATGTCTTGCAAATCTTCAATTTTAGTTACGATAAAACTATGTTTAACTATTGGTTGAGTAACACCTATAATGTCAACTTCTTGAAAGCTATCAGTACCTAAATTAGCAATAGCGACATTTCCAGTGATAGCTATCATCGGGGTAGAGTCGAGATAGGCCGTAGCTATTCCAGTAACTATATTTGTAGCACCAGGCCCTGAAGTCGCAATAACTACAGAAGCTTTTCCTGAGGCTCTTGCATATCCATCTGCTGCATGCGAAGCCCCTTGTTCATGTGCTGTAATTATATGTTTTATTCTATCACTATTTTTATAAAGTTCATCATAAAGATGTATTACACTTCCACCCGGATATCCAAACACGGTGTTTATACCATGATTAATTAATTCTTCAATAACTATTTTTGCACCACTTATTTCCATCATAAAATCATCCTTTTATATTTAATAACAAAAAAGAGCAAGCCCTAAAAAGGAACTTGCTCTTTAAATATATTATATATTCATTTATTTAATATTTAAGCTTCCCTTTGGGTTACACTATAAAAAGCAACAAGAATTGCTATAATAATAATGACGAGTAAACTTTGCATCTCAAACCCCTTTTTAGGAATATATATTCAATTATTCTTCTGTTATGATAGAGCTTTATAATATTTATGTCAATAGTTAGATATTACTATATTTAAGAATATTTTTTTAATCTATTATTTTTTTTAATAAATATTAGCCAATTTCTATCTTTTTAGACAAATCAGTTAAGTTTTATTCTTCTTCTTGTTTGTCGAGCTCATTTTTAAATAGTATATAAGCCTTTTTTACTTTTTCAGCAACACTTTCTTGAATCTCGAAATCTTTAAGGAATTTGCCATTAACATTTCTATAATTAACTCTTATAAGTGTGATTATACTGTCGAATGATTCAAGTTCATCTTTTTTTATGATATATCTAAGTTTAACACCAATCCCATTTAATAATACACTTGCTTCTTTAGCTCCACCTTTAGTAGTTACTTGATCTTCTCTATTAAATAGCGATAAGCTTGAGTTGTTTATAAATTTTATATCAAGTGCTTCACCTTTGTCGAATATCGTTTCATCGGTAAAAGTTATTGCGAGTTCGAACATTATGTTATTTTTATCATCTGTTACAAAACGGCAGTACATACCTTCCCAGACACTTAATACTACCCAAGAAGTTTCAATTCTTTTATCGCCAGAAAAAGCATCTGTTTTAATATTAACTTTTTGTGCACTTGCGATATTAAAAGAAATAATCGTTATAAATAAAATCATTGTATATTTTTTCATATTTTAAGACCCCTGTAATTCTTAGTTATTTTTTTAATTATATAATAAAAATTAAACTAAATAAAGTATAAATTTTAAAATAAAAATTATGTTCACTTATTAACACAATTAATAAACAATATATAATTCTTTATAGATAAGTAATTATCTACAAATTTAATATTTTTAGGAGTTTATGTATGAAAAAGATTTTTGCAATGATGACAGTTTTGGTTCTGTTTGTTTTGGCTTGTTCGAATGCTATCAAACCGGGTGCACAAGAGAATGGTTCATTTTTACCTGATGGTACTAGTGATGAGCTAGGTGGAGCTTTGGTTGATTCTAAAGATCAAATTGATACTGCTGGTATGACAGTATATTACCAAACATTCAAGGAAACTGATGAGACTCATGGTGGGGTTGTATCTGGAATTGAAAACTTATTTATTAATTCTGATAAGACGTCACTAAAAACGACTTCTGTTACGGAGTATAATGGTAAATTTACTGGGCCTGATGGAGAAATAGTAACTTTAGATTCAGTAGCTGCACGATCAGATGTAAGTGAAGGTGCTCTTAGCAAACAAGATGGAAAAAAACTTTATAAATATCTTAGCGGTCAAGTAAAAGAAGAAGTAAATTATACTGGGTATACAATTTATGAATTTAAACAAACATCAGGTAAATATAAAGAGTCATCTGAAAAACCTTTTACTGGTACTGGCAATTGGGAGACTACAGAGGCTTCTGAGCTTTACACTTCGGCTTATTTAATTAAAGAAGATGGTAATAAATTGTATCTGATTAACATTAGTAAAGAAAGTGATGGCACATATACTATTTATGATAGTAAAAATTTAGCTAAGCCAGATGAATACGATACTTACACTAAAGGATAATTTTTAATTAATTACTAAATTATTTTTTGTTTGCCCCGTTTAATATTATTTTAGGCGGGGTATTTTTATTTTAAATATTAATATTTTTTATATCAAAACTTAAGCCGTCATTTAAATCTTTCACTTTATCTTCTTCTGTAACAGTGATAAAGACTTGCCCCCGAGTTTTAATATATTTTAATATGCTGTCTCTTTTATAATTATCAAGTTCAAGCATAGCATCATCTATAAGAAGTATTGGAGAACATTTTTTTATATTTGAAAGCATAAGTTCACTTGCTAATTTCATAATAAGAGTGAACATTCGATTTTCGCCTTGCGAGGAAAACCGCTTAGAATTATTACTATTATATGAAAAAATATAATCTCCTCTATGAGGGCCAAAAAAAGTTGTCTTCATTTTTATTTGTGTTTGAAGAGTTGATTCTAGTTTTTCGATATATTCTGTTTCGGTTTTTATTTCCATTGCAGAATTTGAATATTTTATATCATATAAATTGTTAGCATTGAAAATTTTACTAAATATTTCATTCATATATTGTCCAAACATTTTGGCATATTGATTGTTTTGATCTATTAAATATAATGCATATTTTGCCAAGTCTTTATTATAAATATATGCTTCATTAGGTTTTTGAACAAGGCATGCATTTCTCATTTTTAGAAGTTTTGTATATTTTATAAGTATATTTAAATATTCACTTGATATTGTGGATATAAACATGTTAAAGTAGTCTCTTCTAGCTTTTGGGTCGCCAAGTACTAGCTCAGTATCATTAGGCAAAAATAATATGTATAAAACACGGCCTATAATATCTTTTCTCGATTTTATTTCTTTTTTGTCTATTAAAATATGTTTAGAAGATTTTTGATAAATTATATCTATTATAGTATTATAAGAAATATTTTCATCATTAAATATACCTCTAACAGAGTAATTATTGTCATTATATTGAATTAGTTCTTTATCGAAACGAGTTTTAAATGAATACCCATTGCCGAGCATATAAATAGCTTCAAGTATATTAGTCTTGCCAACGCCATTACAGCCATAAAGCACATTTATTTTTTCAGAAAACTTAAAAGATAAGTTTTTATAATTTCTAAAAGAACATAAGCTAAGCTCTTTGAGAAACATTTATTTAATCTTCAGTTAAACCCATAGGCATGATAATAAAGTAATAGTCTTCTCTTTCTATTTCTTTAACCATAGTAGGGCTATTATTTGCATTGACCATAAATGTAATTATATCAGAATCTATTTGTTTGATTATTTCTTGGAGATATTGATAATTATAACCCACTGTATATTCTTCACCAGTATATTTAGCTTCAATTTCTTCAAGCGATTCACCAACTTCATTATTGACACTTTTAACTTTTAAACTGTTGTCAGAAATAGTTAGAAGAAGTCTTTTTGAACGCAATTCGCTAATCATAGGAATAACTCTTCTGATGGCGTCGAGTAGATCATTTTTATTAACACGGAAACTGCAAGTAAAATCTTTTGGAATTACTTGTCTAAAGTTTGGATATTTACCTTCAATAAGAGTTGATACAAAATCATATTGACCAACATTGAAATAAACTTGCTGTCCGTCAACACCCATTTTAATATGTTCAATATCTTCATAATTTGCAGTGAGAAGAATTTCGTTTAAGACTTTAGGTTCGATTATGATAGTATAAGCACCATCACTCATGCCTTCAAATTCTCTTTCTATTAGAGCCATTCGTCTTCCGTCAGTACCTACGGCTATAAATTTAGAATTAGTTTTTTCGAAATATATCCCACGTAATGATGGCTTTAGAGCTTCTTTGGCTATCGATATAATAGTTTTATTTATCATCGTAACAAATTCTTTAGTTGGAAGCATGACGTAGTCGATACCATCTGTTTCAGTTGGATAACTAGGGAAGTCGTCTGATTTCATACCAATAATTAAGTGTTTAATTTTTCCATTTTCAGATTTGATATTAATCTTTTCATTTTGCTCAACTTCTATGCTAATAATACCATCAGGCATTTCTTTTAATATAGAACCCATTTTTTTAGCATAAACAGCGACAGAGCCACTACCTTGAGCATCATCTAAAACTACTCTACTTCTAGCCCAAACAGAACCATCGGTTGCTGTAAGAGTAAGTATATTATTTTCTAAATTAAAAAGTACGTTGCTTTCTATGTTATATATTACTTTACCTTCAACCACGCTTTCAGTTATGCCTATGGCTTTAACAATATCTTTTTTAAAACATCTAAATTTCATTAGTACCTCTATATTCTTAGTGTTATATTTTATCTCATGCATTATATCATAATATACTAGTTTCTACAATAGACATATAGTATAAACTTTTAGAATTTAATTATGTAAATATGTAAATTTATAATAAAATTCTATTGCTAAAATTGTCGATTTATGCTAGAATGCCTTGATAATTTGTATAATAATTAATTTAAATAGTACTTTCAATTTATATAAGTCTTAAGGAGAAGTAATAATGGAACAAACGATTAGATTGGTAGAGGCTCGACATAAAAAAGCAGCTATACTGGCATTTGAAATAGGTGATACTGTAAAAGTATGGGTTAAGATTGTAGAAGGTGAACGTGAGAGATTACAGGTTTATGAAGGTATCGTAATTTCTATTCGTGGAAAAGGTAATAATAAAACTTTTATGGTTAGAAAAATATCTTATGGTGTTGGTGTTGAAAGAATTTTCCTTATGAATTCTCCTCGAATAGACCATGTTGATATAGTTCGTAAAGCGAAAGTTAGAAGAGCTAAGCTTTATTATTTAAGATATAAAATTGGTAAAAAAGGACGCTTAGTTGAGAGATTAGGTGTTAAGATTCCTAAGCATGCTGATTTAATAAAAGAAGAAGGTCAAAAAGTTGAGGTTACAGCTGAAAATATGGAAGTTGTTCCTGAAGTTACAGCTCGAGTAGCACCAACACCTACGACTGATAGCTCTAATCAATAATTATTTCGAAACGAATGAATTAAGATTTATATAGGAGTTTGACTATGTCTAATAAAATTGTAGAAAAAGAACAATGGTCAGAGAATGTATTTATGATGAAAGTACATGCGCCTGATATTGCTAAAACACGTAAGGCCGGTAATTTTATTATTTTACGTGTAGATGATAAAGGTGAGAGAATTCCTTTAACTATTGCGGATGCTAGTATCGAAAATGGAACTATCACAATAGTAACACAAAAAGTTGGATATTCTACCGCAAGACTTATGGAATTAAATGTCGGAGATGAAATTCTTGATTTGGTTGGACCTCTTGGTGAGGCAACTCATATTAAGAAGCATGATGGTTTGGTTATTTGTGTTGGTGGTGGGTTAGGCATTGCGCCTATGTATCCTATTGCTGAGGCACATCATGCGATTGGAAATAAAGTTATATCTATTTTAGGTGCTAGAAATAAAGAACTTATCATTATGGAAGATATGACGAAAAAAATATCTTCAGAAATTATGGTATGTACTGATGATGGGTCTTATGGTCATAAAGGTCTTGTTACCGATATGATTACAAAGATATATGAATCAGGCGAAAAAATATCAGAGGTTATAGCTATTGGTCCTGCTATAATGATGAAGTTTGTTTCATTACTTACTAAAAAATATGAGATTCCTACTACTGTAAGCCTTAATCCTATTATGATTGACGGCACTGGTATGTGTGGTTGTTGTAGAGTTTTAGTGAACGGCGAAACTAAATTTGCTTGTGTTGATGGCCCTGAGTTTGATGGACATGCTATCGACTTTGATTTACTTATGAAAAGACAAGCTATGTATAAAGCTCAAGAAAAAGATCATATGTGTAAGATTGGATTATAAAAACATTTGTGATTTTAATATAAATCCACCTATCTGTTCTAGTATTTAGAATGGGTTGGTGGATTTTTTATAAGTTTAAGTCTCTAATTAATTTAGCTCTTATATGTTTTGAACTTTCTGTCTTCAATTTTTTCTTAATTTTTTTTAGATTTAAATGATGAGGCTTTGCTAAAATAGTGGCTTTATGAACTTTAGCCATATTTAAGTCAAATAGCCCATAATAAGCACCAACTTTAAGCCACATTAAATGATTTATAAATTCGCTATATTTAAGGCTTCTTGCTTCAGACAAAATGGCACGGCTTCGATATATTTTATCTTCAACTTCATAGCGTTCAATTTTAAAAATTCTATCTCTAGCTTTTTTTTCTAAATCTATAATAGTATTAATTAATTTCATTCCATTTTCGACTATTTGCTTTTCAGTCATACCTATCATAGATTTATTTGTGAAGTAAATTGTTCGACCCTTGTCTAAATCTTTATAAAAAATCGCATATCCTAAACTTTTAGCTTTGTCAGCAAAATTATTTATAGAATCTTCATTCCAGTAAAGTAAGACAGGAAGCGATAAAGCCACATATATTTTTATAGCACATCCAATTTTATTTGGTGATGATGTTAAATATCCAAGCTCTCTATTGAAGGCAAAGTCCACATTTTTATCTAATGCTTCTTCCATATTTATAACGCTTTCTAGGCAATTAGGAAGTGATAATCCCGTTGCTATGCTTTGAATTATACAATGTTCTTCAATATTAGTTAAAATAGAATTACTTTTCGACTCATTATGAAAAATATTTCCACGTATTGAGCTTGTTTCTGCAGGGATTATGTCTTCTTCTTTTAGAAGGTTTATTTCTAATAATTTAGATTTAGATAATTCTATATACTTATAATTCGACATCTCCGTTTTAGAGATTGCCGTTTTTAATATCGATTCAACTAAATTAATGTCACCAATTGAAGCCTTTTTCAAAAAATATTCTTTTTCAACACTTCTAAATAATTGAATAGATGATGATAATACTATATTGTCTTCTGCACCTTTGAGGTTAGTCCAATGTAGTTTATCTTCTAAAATCATTTATTGCTCATCTTTTAGTTTATTTATATTATCTCTTATTTGAGCAGCCTTTTCATACTCTTCTTTTTTCACTAAATCAGTTAATTGATGTTCTAATATTTTTTTAATAGAGTCTTTTTCTAGCAAGTATCTAATTTTATGGGGTGATCGTCCAATATGCTTGTTTTCACCATGAATTTTTTTGACTAATTTTAATATATATTTATCAAAATTTTCATAACAGGCATTACATGAAAGTGTATTAGTAGCCTTAAATTCTTCCAAAGAATAACCGCATGTTTTGCATATTATAGTCTTATTTGTTTTTTTAATCTTTTTTTGTTTAATAACACTATTTTCAGTAGTAACTAATTCATCATAGTTATTTATAGAGGGAGTATTTAATTCTAAATGTTTACTATATAAATTATTAGAAAAAGCACACTCCCTGCATACATGAACTTCAGACTCTTTAGTTTCTTCTGAATTAGCAAGAAAAATATCTTTTATATGTATTGTAGCTTTGTTGTTTTTGCAAATACTGCAAATCATACAGGCTCGCCCTCATTTCTTGTAATATTTCTAAATTCTTCTATAAGTTTACTAGCCATAGTACCCGGCTTTCCATTACCTATAACTCGGCTATCGATATTTATTACAGGTAAAATTTCAGCTGCAGTTCCAGTAATAAAAACTTCGTCTGCAGTATATAGATCATATCTTACAATGCTAGTTTCAACTATTTTTATTTTATTTTTTTCAGCAATCTCAAGTATAAGATTTCTAGTAATTCCTTCCAAAGCACCATGATAAGTTGCTGGTGTATATATAATCCCATTTTTTATATGAAAGATATTGTCAGCAGTACATTCAGCAACAAACCCGTCATTAGTAAGCATTATCGCTTCTTCAAATCCGTGATTTGTAGCCTCAATTTTTGCCATTATATTATTTAAATAGTTTAATGATTTAATTCTAGGAGATAATGACTCATTCAAGCTTCTACGAGTTGGTACTGTTATTAATGATATACCATTGTCATAAGACTCTTGAGGATATAATTTTAATTGTGCTGGAATTATAACAATGCAAGGATTTAGACATTTTCGTATATCAAAACCTAAATCGCCTTCACCACGACTAACAATAACACGTAAATATCCATCAACAAAGCCACTTCTTCTGACAGCTTCTTTTATAAGTTCTTTAAATTCATCGTATGCTAAAGGAATATTGAGCATAATAACTTTAGCAGAATCATAAAGTCGTACCATGTGTTCGTCGAATCTGAATATTTTAGAATTATAAAATCTAATACCTTCAAAAACACCATCACCGTATAAATAACCCTTGTCTAAAACTGAAACTTTTGCGTTTTCTTTTGAATAAAATTTCTCGCCAACGTATATGTATTCGCTCATAATACAAATCCTTAAATTAATATACTTACCATTTTAATTCAAGATACTAAAAAAATCAATGTATATAAAAAATTATTTAAATATATTTCTAATAAAATTAATTAAATTTGTGGGTGTAATAATAAAATTTTCTTTAATAAAACCAAAAAATGAATATATTTCCGTTTTTATTAATTAAGTATAATGATTTTTAGATATAAAGTTGTACTAAAAGTTAAATTTTCTATCAATATCTTGACATAACAGTTTATTATGTTATGATTGTGCAGATATATTTTTGTATAAATTAAATTTAAATATTGAAGGAAATAACATGTTTACACAAACTCTTTTTGCGCAGGGAGCTGGAGCTCAAGGTGGAAGCCCTTTTATGTCGATTGGTATGATGGTTGCAATTTTTGCAATATTTTATTTTTTGCTAATCAGACCTCAAAAGCAACAACAAAAAAAACTAGCTCAAGCTTTATCTCAATTAAAAAAGGGTGATAAAATTATTATTGCTGGTGGAATTTTAGCTGAGTATATTTCTGAGAAAGAAGGTGGTAGATTGGCTATTGTTAAAATTGGTGACGATACTAAAATTGAAATAGTTAAGTCGGCAATTTCTTCTGTTGTTACAGATGCTATGCTTAATCCTCCAAAGATAGTGGAGAAGAAGACTAAAAAAGAAGATAAAAATTCTCTTAAAGCAGAGTTAGAAAAAGCTTCTGAGAAAGACAAAGAATCAAAGACTGAGTAGTAAAAAAATATAAAGCCCTTGAGGTGCACTTATGAGTCATAATTTAAGACTAGGATTTATTATAATAGGTCTTAGTATTATGGGTTGGTTTATAGCCCCGACAATTCGATGGTATTTCTTTACATCGGATATCATTAAAGAAGAGAGCAACTTATCTTTGGATGAGATGATTTCTCGTGGTTTTGATAAAGATAAAATTGACGAACTTAATTCGTATAAAAGATTAAGGTCTGAATCTGTAAGTTTAGGGCTCGATTTACAAGGCGGTATACGTATTGTATTATTAGCCGACTTTGAGGGTTATGCTCGAAAACTTAACAAGACAGTCGACGATCTTACTACGGAAGAAAAAACAGATGCTATGGACAGGCTTTTAAATAGGCTACGTGATAGGGTCGATTTGTTTGGCGTTAGTGAAGTTGGAATACGTAAACAAGGCGACAGTAGCGTTGTTATCGAGCTTCCTGGTGCTAGAGATCCTGACCGAATTAAAAGTGTTGTTTTAAGCCAAGGTGAGCTTAACTTCCATTTAGTAGACAGAGAATCTTCAAGCACGATAGTTGAAAATGACTTAGTTTTAGGTGTTTTCACTAATGTGGCTAAAGTTCCTACTGATAATCTTCAACTTTATTTTTATAATGATAAAGATGATTTTGGACGTAGACTTAGAGGTGAGCCAGTATTCTTAAAGAAAGAAGTTGGTCTCTCAGGAGATGCTTTAAAAAGTGCTAATGTTGGAAGTGGAGAGTTTGGCGAGATAACTGTTGAGTTTGAGCTTAATAGAGAAGGCTCTGATGCCTTTGGCAATTTGACTGCTGATAATATTGGTGAACTTCTTGCTATTGTCTTAGACGGCAAGGTTATAAGTGCTCCTAATATTAATCAAGAGATTAAGGGCGGTCGAGGTGTAATTTCAGGTAGTTTTACTTTGGATGAAGCACAAGACTTAGCAAAAATACTTAAAGAAGGTGCATTGCCATTAAGTGTTACTGTTGTAGAAGAAGAGATAGTTGGGCAGTCGATAGGTGCTGATTCTGTTCATGCTGGTACTTTAGCTTTGAGCATGGCTTTTATATTAGTGTCTATATTTATGATAATTTCATATAGAGCATCGGGTGCTATTGCTACTGTTGCTATGTTATTTAATGTTGTCCTTACTATAGCGGTGCTTTCCCCTTTACGCTTCACTTTGACGCTTCCTGGGGTGGCTGGCTTAATACTTACAATAGGTATGGCGGTTGATGCTAATGTTATTATACTTGAGAGAATTAAAGATGAGCTTAAAAGAAAGCCTTTAGTTGCTGATGCGATAATATCTGGTTATGATAGAGCTTTTGGAACGATATTCGACTCGAACATAACAACTATTATAGTAGCATTTATATTGTGGATGTTTGGTAGTGGGCCTGTACAAGGGTTTGCCATTACATTATTTTTTGGTATTCTTATAAATCTTTTTACGGCCGTATTTATTACTAGATACATTTATGAAGAGATTATAAGATCACGTCTTGTGAAAAAAGCTGGATTTTTCTTTATATAGTGAGGATTAAGAGCAAATTATGAAAAATATAAAAATACCATTTATAAAAATTATGCCCATAGCAGTTGCGGTTTCTATTATACTTGTAATTGCTTCTATTGCTTTTTCAATATATAAAGCTAATAACGGTGGATATAATTTAGGTATAGATTTCGCGGGTGGTGTAGAGCTTAAAGTTAGAATTGAAAATGATGATACTATTAATGTTTCTGAAATGAGAGAAATTTTTACTAATTTCCCTGAAAATGTTAATATACAAGAGCTTGAGGGTGATAAGAATAAAAACGCCTTCTTGCTTCGATTCAAAGGTAGTAGTGAGAACTCTGACGATGCCTTAATCCTTTTACAGGAGACATATGGCAACGGTAGCGTATCTTTGCTTGGCAATACGATAATTAGTGGTGTAATATCTGAAGACAATTTGAAGTCTGCTCTAATATTATTATTAGTAGCTTGGCTTGCGATAATGGTTTATATTACAATACGTTTTGATGTGAGATTCGCTCTCCCAGCAATACTTACACTTATACATAATATTATTATTGTTTTTGCTATAGTATTGTTCTTGAATAAAGAGCTTACTGTTTTAATTCTTTCAGCATTTCTTACGCTTATAGGTTATACTATAAATGATATAATAGTTGTATTTGACAGAGTAAGAGAAAACATAAAGTCAGATACAATTCATTCAATTGAAGATACTGTCAATACTAGTTTGAATCAAACATTGGGTCGTACTGTTATAACGAGTGTAACTACTTTAATAGCAGCGGGTTCTATTATGATTTGGGGTGGTAGTATTTTATATAACTTTGCGTTTACGTTTTTTGTAGGGGTGGTTATCGGAACCTATGCGAGTAATTTTATAGCGAGTAAACTTCTTATAATGATGTATAAAATTAGTAAAAAATCTTGATAGCTATTCACTTTGTTTACCAGATATATGTAAACTTGACTTTTACATTAATATTTGATATACTGAATATGTACGTTGGTATCAAAATATTGCAGAATTTGGTGTATTAATTATGGATTTAGAAAATAGTGAAAAATTAGAAGAATCTAGTATTTATTGTGCTAATTGTAGATACTGTGTTCTCTTTAGAAAATCGAGTGGTGTTGACTCTGCTCAGTATTTACTTAGGGTGAAGTGTACGCAAGAAAAATGGCGTAAAAAACTAGGTGAAGAAAAAATGTACAAATATTTTACTGTGGCTAGAAGAACAGTAGAACATTGTCCTTGTTATAAAGAAATGGGTGATTTGCGCACATTCATTAAAATTTTACGTAAAACTCTTCCTGTAAAAGATGAGGTTTATAACTTAAAAATATAGTGAGTCTTTTGTGGTGAAAAAAAGTTTATTATTAATTTTCTTATTTGTTATTTCTTCTTGTGCATCTGTTTCTGTCGATGTTGAAGAGGCATTAGCACCACAAGTTATATCAGAGCTTGCTTATAATGAGTTTAATAAGAAGGCTTATAAAAAGGCAATTGCTTACTATCAGGTTATAATAGATAGATTCGATAGGAACTTATATCCTAAAGAAGTGGCTTGGGCTTATTATGAAATAGGTTTTTGTTATTATTATCAGGGTAAATATAAAGAGGCTATACCGTATTTCGATATTGTCTTAAAAGAATTTGCTATTTTACCTGCTCGAATATTGTCGAGTAATATATTAGAAACTATTTATGAGAAGAAGCCTGATTTTAGACCAGTTGAATTTGTCGAAGATATTATAATTGAAGAAGACACTGTAATTGAAGAAGATGTCGAAATTGTTATAGAAGATTAGCACTTTATTTAGGATATTATGAAAAATAATACTGTGACTAGCAAATTAATTTTAAGTTTTTTTCTGCTTAGTTTTACAACTGTTTTATCATGGTTTGTATTTTATAATATTTATGCAAGTTCTATATCTTTACCAGCAATATTAAACAATTTTGGTCTATTTGGACTTAGAACATTGTTTTCATATTTTGACACTCTACCTTATATTGCAGGCATTTCAGTCTATTATGCATTCTCATCTTATAGCTCTACAATAAATCATCAAGGAATATCTAAAGTTGTAAAAAAACCAGTGGGTGTGATTTCGAGCATGGTTTTATTTTATATACTTATGAGCTTTTTTATCTCTCCATATATGATTAATGGATTAAAGAATTATACTAGAGATTTATATAATACAGAGTATAAAAATTATAAAAATAAATTAAAAAATGAAGCTTTTGATAATGCCCAAATAGCTCTTGAAAATAATAATTTGAAAAAGGCTTATAGTTTTGCGGCTGAAGCTTTACATAATATGCCAAATGATTTTGAAATTATTAATTTGATGAAAGAAATTAAACAAATGGAAGTTGATTACTTTTTTACTAATCAGTCTTCATCACAAGCGAAAATAAAATCTAATTTAGCTGATGGCATTGAAGCATTTAGTTATAAAAATTACGACTCGGCTATAAAATCTTTTAGAAAAGTTCTTAAACTTGATAAAGCTAATGGGCTTGCTCTTTTTTATATGAATAAAATATCTATAAATCAGAAGAATGCGGGTGCCATTTACAAGGGGAAGACGGCTAGCGATGTGAAAATATACGATTCGCTTTCTAAGGCTATAACTTATCTTAATGAAAAAAATTATTGGCCTGCTTATAATATTATATACGACTTATATGCCAAGTATCCAACTGAAATTGAAGTAAGAAATTATAACTCTATAATATCTGATGCTATAAATAAAAATGATTTTTTCATATCTGACTCTATAGCCATAAAAACAGAATTTTTAGACAATAATAAATTGCTAGCAACTGGATTTAATATTTTACTTAATGATGACACACTTATGCATGTTGGTAGTAGTTTATTTTTTATGAACTCATTTTATATTTTTGATGTTATCATTGTATCGCTAAAAAAGCCTTTCAATCCTTCAGATTATTCCATCTATAAATATGGCAAGCTTTTATCTGTATCTGATGATAGAAAAGAGCTTATTCTTAAAGGTAAATATGATTTTAAAACTAAAACATATAATAGTGACGATTATGTTTCTACTCGCAGTATATTTATAAATATAAGTGATGATACTGTAAATATACTTAGAGATAAAGATAATACTTATTTACAATATAAAAGTTTTGATGATATTTTAGATTGGCATAATCAGCTTTCAGCCATTGGCTATTCGACTAGAGCTAGTAATTATGGTATTTTGTATAAACTTATTTCGCCGATGTATTTTGCACTTTTACTTATTATACTTGCCTATTATTCTCTACGATTCAGAATAGGCCTTACAGCTCAATTTCATATATATCATAGGGCTATAGGCATGGTTGGTACATTTTTGTTGATATACTTCTTGGATAAACTTTTTTCAATATTAGTTAATTCTTTTTCTATTCTTAGTAATTTATTTATTTCTACAATTTCATTATTTGTAATTTTCTTAATTTTAATACTTTTTTATATATTACAACTGGCAAGAATTAATGTAAATGATTAGTAATATATATTCGCTACGCGAGATAACTAGTTTTTTAACTGAAAACTCTATTAAACTTACCAAAAAGCGTGGTCAAAATTTTCTGCTCGATAAAAATATCTCGTTTAATATAGCAAATACAATTCCTAATTCTCTCGAACGCTCTGATCATGCCATTGAAATAGGTGGAGGTTTGGGCTCTCTTACCAATCATTTGGTTGATATTTACGGGAAAAAACTTACCGTTGTTGAGTATGACAAGGCTTTATATAATTACTTAAAAGAGAAGTATGAGAATAAAATTAATGTTGTCCATAGCGATATTCTAAAATTTCCATTGAAAAATCTCTTTGATGAACAAAATATAAAAACAAAAATTGATGTTTATGGCAATATTCCATATAATATAACAAGCCCAATACTTGAATGGCTTTTGTATGAGTCTTATAATAAGTGGAGATTTGCAGTTTTCATGGTTCAGAGAGATTTTGCTAATAGGCTTATAGCGAAAGAGGGTGAAAATGATTATTCGGCACTTACGGTGTTTTCTAATTTTTTATCGGATATTAAATTGGAATTCCATGTTTCGAAAAGTGTTTTTTTTCCAAAGCCGAATGTTGATTCTTCAGTAATTAGTTTATCACCAAAAAATGTTGATATGTCTATAGTCGATACTTATAAGCTTATATCGAAAACTATATTTCACAATAGACGAAAAACTTTGAGAAATAATTTATTAAATTCGCCATATATTAAAATAGAAGCAGAAAAAATCGACACTATTTTCGACACTCTTAGTATACCAGCAAAAGAAAGAGGCGAGAATATTCCTATTAGTACAATTACAGATATTGTGCGAATAATTGAAAATAAATATGATGTTATATAAAAATACCCCGCAAATAATAATATTAAACGGGGTAGATAAAAAATTCTAAATTATTGTTTATTGTAAGTGTTAAGTTCGCCTGGCATATTTATATCCAAGCTTAAAGTGAAAGTGCCATTATTCTCATTTTTCATTACAGGAATTGCAATAACTTGGCTGTCAGCTTTCTTAATTAAGTAATACATAATTGAATC
>CAMQVF010000020.1 GCA_947038115.1 uncultured Spirochaetia bacterium | reverse complement strand
TATGCTTATGATAAATATATTTCTATGTATGGTGATAGTGCTAAAGAAATATTAGACATTCTAGTGCAAGAAGTTGAAGATATAAGTGCTGATTATTATTCTAACAATTAATATTTAATGGAGAACATTTAAATGGAAGTAAAAAAAATAATAAAAGAATATGAAAAAGAGTTAATAGAAATTAGGAGAAAACTGCATTCAAGCCCAGAACTAGGTTATGAAGAATATGAGACTTCTGATTTTATATATAATTATTTAAAAGATTTAGGATTTGATGAAGTAAATAAAATATGTAAAACAGGTGTAGTTGGCTTGATTAAAGGAAAAAAAGAAGGCAAGACTTTAATGCTTAGAGCAGATATAGATGCATTGCCTGTATTCGAAGAAACTGATATTGAGTATAAATCGAAAATTGAAGGAAAAATGCATGCTTGTGGGCATGATGCACATGCGGCTATGTTATTAATTGCAGCGAAAGTTCTTGTGAAATATAGAGATGATATAAACGGAAATATAAAATTTCTATTTCAACCGAATGAAGAATCTTCAGCAGCACTTGATATTATCGAAGCAAAAGTTTTAGAGAATCCGCATGTTGACGTTGCCTCAGCTATTCATATATGGTCACAGCTTGATAGCGGTAAAATAGGTATATCGAATGGGGCAGTTATGGCAGCACTAGAAGAGTTTGTTATAACGATACATGGCAAGGGTGGACATACGGGCTCTCCTCATGTCTCAATTGACCCTATCATCGCTAGTGCTAATATAATAACTTCCGTTCAACAAATACAAACAAGAGAGCTTGACCCTCGAGAGGCAACTGTTATAATGTTTGGTAAAGTTGAAGCAGGAACAGCATGCAATATAATTCCTGAAAAAGCTACTTTGGAAGGCACTATCCGTTTCTTGTATAAAGATGAGGACGCTGGTAGAGAAAAACTAAAAGAGCTTTTTGATAGAATTGTTAAGGGTGTGTGTATTGCTTCTAATACTAAATATGAAATTGAATATAAAAATGGAAACCCTGCCGTTATAAATGATTCTTCTATGGTAACTTTAGCGAGAGAGTCTGCCAAAAAAACAGTAAGTGATGAAAATAATGTGGTAGAATATTCTTATATTGCTGGCGAGGACTTTGCCGAGTTTTCAAAAGTTGTTCCTAGTGTGTTTTATTTTATCGGTAGTAAAAATGAAAAGAAAAATACTCATTATCCACATCATCATCCTAAATTTAATATTGATGAAGATGTATTAAAATATGGAGTTGAGATGCATGTAAGAATGGCATTAGACTATTTGTCAAAATAATACTTTATTTATCTTTACTACTAAGAGGGTTTAAATTATACTTTTATTCTCTTAGTAGTAATTTTTTATTGCATTTTTTATTTTTTAGAATATAATTAGACTATATAGTTTGTAATTTTTTATGTTAGAATATTACACTTTAATCTCGTTTAAGGGGGGTGGCAGTGTTTGATAATCATTATATTTCAAATTATAACTTAAGTAATACTGTTGTTGATTATATAATCACAAAAATATTTACATGTGAATATAAAGCTGGTGATAAAATAATTGAAAGAAAAATATCTGAAGAATTAAACATAAGTAGAGCACCTATCAGAGAGGCTATACAAGTTTTAGACCAGCAAGGCTTAATTGATTGTTATCCGAGAAAAGGATGTTTTGTAGCATTTAAGACACCTGCTCAAATAAAAGAAGTATTTGACATAAGATGTTTATTAGAAAATGATATTATAGAAACTTTGATAAATGAAAACATTTTAACAGAAGAAGATTATAGTAATTTATATTTGATAATAGCTGAAATGGATAAAATTGCGAAATCGGATAATACTATATCTGAAAAAGTTTTTAATATGAGTAAAGAAGATATAAAGTTTCATCAATATCTTTGGAAGAAGTCGAATAAAAGTTTATATATACAAATATTAAATAATATGTTTTTAAGTTTACAGCTTGCAATGATAGTTGACACAAATTTAAACCCGAATCTAGATTCCACTCCACATGAACATGAAGTTATCGTTGATGCTTTGAAAAATAAAAATATATCAAAATCAAAAGAATATTTAAGAGCTCATATCATAAGCTATAGAAATAATATAATCTAAATCCATAAATAATATTATAATTTATATTGACTTTATATTTTTTAAATCGTATAATCTATGATTGTTTTATTTAGGAGTTTTATTTTATTATGAATAAAAATATCGGCGTCAATCTTTCAGAAGGTAGTGTATCTAAAAATTTAGCATTCCTTGTCATTCCTATGCTTTTAGGAAATTTTCTAAATGTAGGTTATAGCATTGTTGACAGTATTTGGATAGGTCAAATAGTTGGTTCGGCAGGTTTGGCAGCAGTTGCTGTTAGCTTTCCAATACTACTTATATTAATTTCTATAGCATCGGGAATAACTATTGCGGGTAATATTTTGGTTAGTCAATATTATGGTGCTAAAGATAATGAATCACTTATTCATGTATCAAGAGTGGCATCTACATTGTCAGCTTTTACTTCCATTATATTAATGGTTTTGGCATATATTTTCTCGGGTGATTTGCTTAGATTATTAAATACTCCAGAAACTGTTTTTGATTTAGCTTTAGGATATTTTAGAATAAGCCTTTTAGGTTTTCCTTTTCTTTTCTATTATTTTTTAGCATCTTCACTTTTAAGAGGTGTTGGTGACACTGTGAGACCTTTAATATTTTTGGCAATATCATCTATATTAAATATTATTCTCGATCCAATCCTTATCAAAGGTATGTTTGGTTTTCCAAAAATGGGTCTTGATGGGGCAGCTATTGCTACAATATTTTCACAGTTTGTGGCTGTAGTTATTAGTGTTTCATATTTAAAAATTAAAGATAGTATAATTAGAGTTAATCCATTTAGAGTTGTCTTTGACTACCAAATGATTAAAGCTATGTTTAAAATAGGATTGCCATTTGCGACTATGCAATTGATAGTTTCAGCAGGTTGGATGTTTCTTACATCACTTATAAATACATATGGAGAGGCTGCCTCTGCTGCTGTTGGTGTCGCTTCAAAAATCGAGTCTATTTCATTAATGGCACTTATCGCATTGTCTACTGGTATTGCGACTATGAGTGCTCAAAACATCGGTGCTAATAGGATGGATAGAGTTTCCATCATATATAAAGAAGGGTTGAAACTCGCTATTGGGGTATCTAGTATTATAGCATTGTTATGTATAGTATTTTCTGATTCTATAATAGCTATGTTTACAAAAGACCCTCTGGTTATCGAATATACAAAAAGTTATATTTATATTGTTATGCCGAGTTTAATTGCGTTGTCGGTTATGTTTGCTACAAATGGTATAATTAATGGAGCGGGTAAAACATTTACTTTAATGGTATTCGCTTTTATTTCTTTAATAATTATTCGTATTCCACTTTCTTATATTTTTTCTGAGCATTTTGGCGTTGCTGGAATATGGATGTCTATGGGTTTTTCTTGTTTCGTGAGTGCGACTCTTAGTGTTACTTATTATATATCTAAAAAATGGCAAAAGGGATCACGAATTGTTATTAGTGAAGCATAAATATTTAATATGGATGATAAAAAAATAGCAGTAATTTTAGCTGTTCGCTATAATTCAACAAGGCTTCCTAAAAAATGTTTACTCCCTTTGGCTGGGGAGGCAAGCATTATAGAGCTTATAGTTAAAAGGCTTAAAAAAAGCAGAACTATAAATGATGTTATTATAGCGACGACATCTGATTCTTATATATATTTAAAAGAAATAATCGAAAAACTTAATTGTAATTTTTACATAGGCGATGAAGAAAATGTTTTGGCTAGATATGTTGAAGCAGCCGAGAAGTACGGTGTGGATATCATTGTGAGAGCTACAGGGGATAATCCTTTAGTGTCGGTCAAAGCTTTAGACTTAATAGTTGCACATCATAAAAAAACGAATGCAGATTTAAGCCATTATGATAAATTGCCTTATGGCAGTGGTGTTGAAGTTATTAATTATAATGCATTAAAATATGCTAGTGATAATTCAAAAGATATGTTTGAAAAAGAGCATATTACTCAATATATTTATAGAAATCCTGATAAATTTAATATTGAATTTCCTTTAGCCCCCGACAGTTTTAATTGTGAAACATTGCATACTACTGTTGATACAGAAGAAGATTATCAGAATGTGCAAAAGATTTTCGAAAGATATAATAATAATATTTATCTAGAAATTGATACAATAATAAAAGATTTAAAATAAATTAGGTTATCAATATTTATGGATAAAAATAATTTTTTCGTATATATTCTTTTATGTAATAATAATACTCTTTATACTGGAATAACTAACAACTTAAAAAATAGAGTTAGAAAACATGTTCTGGGTAAAGGTGCTAATTATACAAAGCAAAACACTCCCATAAAAATTTTAATAGCATGGAAAGTTGATAGTGTTAACATAGCATTATCTTTGGAACATTTTATTAAGAAGCAATCTAAAAAAACAAAATTACTTTTTATAGAAAATAGTGTGTTGCTAAAAAAAGTATTTATAAAGTATAAAAATATTAATAGAGTAGATATTACTATAAGAAAAATATCTAATATAGAAATTGATAAAATTAATATGTGTATAGAGAGCATTTAGTAGATGTATTTGCTATAAATTATATTTCTTTGCTTGACAAATTAATTGAATTAATATATACATTTATTTAGAATATAATGCTTATAAGTACAAGGAGTGCGTAGATCATGAAAAAGTTATTTTTAATATTGGCTTTTGTTTTTGTAACTACATCAGTTTATGGATTAACAAATTCTACATTAATCGATTTTAGTGTTACTGGTGATTTGGCTAATTTACAGCCTGCAGAAGGTGCGGATGCTAATGATTTAGTTCCTGCTACAAATGTTTATAATGATAATTGGGTTGTTTGGTTGAATGATTCAGCTAGACTAATAGAAAACCGTAGATTATCTTATGTAACAAATGTTGAGTCGAAAGGAAATGACGGTGTTTGGCCAGCTGGTAAAGTTTTAGGTGTTCGTGTGCATTACCCAATTCCTGCTTGGAATAGTTATGCTTTAGTAAAACCTAGATTTGAATTAGAAATGTACGGTGGCAAGTATACTGAGAAAAAAGGTGTTATAACTAACATAGGTTCTATTAAATCAGTAAACTCTTGGGTTTATGGCCGTAACTTTTTAGTATCTTACTTTGTAAATGTAAAAAATGAATTAAACGAAGTATCTCAGTTTCCTATGGGTAATTTGTATTTCAGTGGTTGGAGACAACTTACTTGGAATAATAGAAATTACAGTAGCGAACTTTATAATTCTGATTTAACTAGATACCCTCTATATCCTAACATGATGCCTTCTATGAAAATTGATTCTCTTCAGTTTTATAGAGGTAAAGATGTTGCTGGTGGAAACTTCATAAGTTATGTAAAAGATATTACAATTGATTATGATATCGTAGTTGTAGAACAACCAGATGACGAAGATATTAATGAAGAGGCTACTTGGCAGATAATGAAAACTGAAAATGATCGTAGAAAAGAGATCGAAAGCGCTAGAATTCGTGAGACTTTAGAGATCACTGAACTTGAGAAGAAACGTATGCAAGGTGGAGCTACAACTGACACTGGAGCTGCAGCTGGAACTGAAGCTACTGAAGAAGCAGCACAATAATAAAAAATAGTTTTTAAAATTATTTAATTAATATTTATAAAAAGGGGAGCTTCTATAAAGTTCTCCTTTTTTATATTTTAAGACAAGGAATATTTAATATGCTTAAAAATCAATCTTTAGTTTCTAAAAAAGAATCATTATTTATTTGTATAGACTTGCAGGCAAAAATTCTTCCTGTTATGTGTTATCAAGATGATGTTATAGAAAATGCTAATATATTACTTAAAGCATCTGAAATTATGGAGATTCCAGTTCTAGTTACTGAGCAATATCCAAAGGGTTTGGGTAGTACTGATGATAGTATCGAGTTGTTAGAAGATTATCCAATTTTTGATAAAACATCTTTTAGTATTTTTGGCTGTGATGATTTTATTAAAGAACTTTCTAAACATAAAAATATTCGTAATTTATTCATATTTGGAATAGAAACTCATGTTTGTGTTTTTCAAAGTGTTTTTCATGCGATAGAAAATGGCTATAATGTCTATTTGATAGAGAATGCATGTTCATCACGTGATGAGATGGATCATGAAATAGGAATTGAAGCTATGCGTAATTTAGGGGCTAAAATAATATCTACTGAAATGGCTATTTTCCAACATATAAACAGTTCTAGCGACCCTTTATTTAAGCAATTAAGTGCTATAATAAAATAGAATATATTTATTTTTTAGGAACTTTTACTTTGGTTTTTGGCTCTTCATTAAAGTAGACTCTAAATACAGAATAGATAATTCTTCTTTTTACAGGTTGTTTATCTTCTTTTAGTTGCTTGGCTATATCTTCGATACTCAAGTCTTTATTTCTTGACTTTAATATTATTATGCGATTGATATATTCCATTGTCGTTTCAATATTCTCACTACTGATGTCTATATTATCTGATAAAATAAGCATTTTTTTAGTTCTGTTTATTTCGTTTTGAAGATTAACTATATTTTCGCTCAAAGCAGTTGTGTTGGCATCTTCTAAATAAACGGAAGGGTCTTCGGTAGCTATCGCAATAGAAAATAATAAATCCTCTTCGTTTTTATACACGCCTCTCACATTGACTATTTTTATATTACTAGTAAAATATTCATCTTTGTTTATTACTCTTTTATCAGAAACCAAAACTGGTGCTGAATATAAAATTTCATCGCTATAAAGAACAAATAAAATTCCTGAAGTTATATTATTTTTATATTCTCGACCTTGATAGTTGAAGCTACTTGTTATCATCGAAGCACTTATAGTTCCGTCTTTAAATATATTAAAATTAAGGCTAGTAGGTTTTCCAAAGTTATCGAACTTATCTATTATATTTTTTAAGTAAATTAATCGCTTGGCATTCAAGTCGAGTATTCCTTCATCAGAGTAGTTCATTATAATTACTTTGTAGTCTCTTTTTTTATCATCAAATATTATAGTATCTGCTTTGTTTGTGTCTAGATTTTTAGCAAGATTAAATATTTTTTTGTTAGCCATTAATATATTAGGACTAATTAAAAGTATTATTAGAGCTAGAAGTAATATATTTTTTTCTATTAATTTTGGTATTATTGATAGCAAAGTATTTGTATTAAACATTTATCCTCCTACAGATAATACGACCACATCAAATGGTGATAGTTTGGTATTATTCGAACTTTTTTTAATTATTTTTGCCTGCTTTAGAAATCCTATATTTTTTTCTATAGCTATTTCAGCGACAAGTCGATTGTCTCTAAAAACTAAAAGAATATCATCTTTTTTAACTTTATATAAAGAGCTTATAAAAACTTTAGCAGAGTCATTCTCGGCACTTATTATATATCCAGCGCCATCTCCTTTTGTAGCGAGTAGATACTCTAAAGCACCCTTGTAGTATCTGCTATTGGCATCAGAGACGTTTGAAGGCTCTATCATAGTTTCTATAGTGTTTGTTATATATTGTATTCTTATTACTTCATTTGTGCGTATTATTTCATTTGTACGTATTATTATTGTAGTGTTTGTAAATCGTACAAAATCATTACTGAGTCTAATTAATCTATTATTCCATGCTATATTTGTCTGTTGAATTCTATTATTCCATTCATTATCTGACGTAGCAGAAAAATTTCTTTGCTGAAGTATTGTATTACTCGACTGCTGAAGAAGTGATTTTGTGGCTAATTCTCTATTTCTTAAATTTTCCATTTCTTCTCGAATTTCATCATTTTCACGAATTAATTGAGTGCTATCATTTTCAACAATTTGTTTATAGTCTTCAGTATTTATGTTATTATTGCCAAGACTACCCCTCACGTTTTCAACTCTAATAGTCGCTAAGTTTTCTTCTTGTGTATCAAGCTTTTCTTTTACTGTTACTATTTTAGTCTTAATAATAGTTGTGCTTTGTTGAAAATTAGACCGTAATGCAGCTATTTGAATATCTCTATCTACGACTATCTTTTTCACTTCAGAATCATATCTAACTTTTAAAACATTTCTATCAAGACCATTTATTCTATCATTTGCTTCATTGATAATTCTAGTTATTTCTAAATTTAAATTTCGTTCTCTATCGCTTAATTGATTTTCTAAATTATCAATCTCTCTTTTATTAGAGCGTATATTTTCTGTTAATTCTGCCAAATCGAGGGATCTAAATGAACTGATATTTATAGATATTTGAGATTCTCTTTTAGCCATATATTCAGTGGCAAAATATGTTCCTACAAGTGAAATACAAATAAAACTGATTAAAGAAAATAATACAGTATAGTTTTTTTTGTTAGTAGCCTTTATATATTCTTCTTCTATCGTTAGACTTTTAAATACTTCTTTTTTAATTTCATGGTTTTTAAGGAAATAACCTTTTGTGTTCTCGACGATAACAGCCTTCGCTATTTTTCTTTCATCACCCATATACCATTCCATCCTTTTGGAGCTTGCGTATTCTCTATTCTCGCTAAAATTACTCTTGCTGGGTGTATTTTGCATGAAGCTAAAGTGAGTCTAGCCTTATCCCATTCACCCCTATAGTAATAATACAATCCTCTAGTATAATTGTAAAAATCTAATTTATTTTTTTGTGCTGCTTTTATAGGAATTGGCCAATATACTTTTCTCCCAATCGTTTTCCCTTTAACTTGAACCGTATCAATTTCTAAAAATGCATACATACTATTTGTTTCACCTGCTGAATTTTCAATATCTTCTTTGACATATTCAGAGCATATTACAGGAATTTTATAAAGCCGAGTAAGTCCTTCAAGCCTTGCCGCATTATTAACATTGTCACCGATAACGGTATTAGTCATTCGTTCATAACTTCCTATGTTGCCATAAAACACCGACCCACCATCAATACCGACTCCAACTTCTATTGATACCGATTTAAATACTTTTTCTTCGTCTTCTGTAATATTCCCATTACTGTCTTCAAGTTTTAATCGTCTATTTATCATTTCACGTCTTAAACCTAAAGCCGCTTTTTGTATAGCATAAGCACTTTGTACGGCTTGGAAAGATTTATTCATGCTATTATCTCTTTTAATAGTTCCATAGACAGCGAGTAGGGCATCACCAATTATCGATCCTATTATGCCATCATTTTTACTTATCTCTTCGATAGCTTTATCATAGTGAACATTAAGAAGTTTTATGATATCATTTCCTAATATTTCTGTGATAAATGTAAAACTTTTAATATCAGAAAATAGCATTGTAAGTTCTTGTTGTTCGCCTTCAAGTTTTACTTGTTTTTCAACATATGCTTTATAGGCTACATCTTTTGATACAAATTTTTTAAATATTTCAATTAAGTTTGCTATAGTCGCTGAAAATACATTAAAAGTTATACCAAGCAAAGTTACGTCATCGCTTGGTGCATTTGTCAAGTCGAGCTGTCCCATTACTTGTGCTTTATGCATTTTCAAAAGAGATGATGTGTATATTCTTATGTATCTTAATGTGTAACGTAATGCTATGATTCCTATCAACATAGCGATTATAGTGAAAATAAATATTACAACTGATAGAGTCTTAAATATTCTATTAGATTCTTTGTAAAATGTTTCTAATTGATCAGCTCTTATTAAATATATATCCCATCTTGGAGTGTATTTATAAGCACCCAAATATTCTGTATTATTATATTTAAATGTGATAATGCCTTGTTCTTTTTTTATCATTGTATCTAAAGATTTTATATCAGTAAATTTATTTGGTATTACTGTTTTTGACCCACTGAAAATTATCTCAGCACTTGGATCTACTCCCAATGCAATAGCAGTTTCAGATTGTGTGTTATCCATGCTTGCTATTTCTATATTTCTGAAAGCTCTTTCTCTAAATTCATTAGTTTTGGATGTAGTTACATTTGCGGCTAAATTTAATTCTAAAATATCATATTGAGTTGAAGATATATTATATAATTCTGTTAAGTCTTTTATCATAATATTTTGTGCTAATTTTATGATAGCAACTCTGTTTAATATTAAATTAACATAATTCGAAGAAAAATTAGACACAAGAATTATAACGATGAATATAAGAGTTATTTTTGTAGATATAGGTATAATTCGTTTACCTTTAATCTTAAATCCTATGATAGACTTTATTATATCATTTTTTTTTTTCTTTGAATCCATTAAATATGTAAATACCTATTTTAAAACTATACTAAGTAATCGGATTATTAACATAATGCTTTAAATGTATATTTTAATCTATTAATTTTTAGAAAATCAAAATTTATAAATATATTTTAACTTTATTGATAATTAATAAAATATAAGTATAATAAAACGAAATTATCTATAAAGGATTTGTTCGTGAATAAAAAAACTGTATTACTAAAATTATCAGGTGAGGCTTTGCTTGGAGATAAAAATTATGGAATTGATACGAAGGTCTTGGAAGTAATTGCTGGTGAGCTTAAAATTGCTTCTAGAGAAATAAATATAGCTATTGTTATTGGTGGCGGAAATATATTTAGAGGCATGCAGGAATCAGCCAAGAGTGGTCTTGTGAGGGCCACAGCCGACTCTATGGGCATGCTTGCTACTATTATGAACTCTATAGCCTTGAAGGATGCATTCATGTCATACGGGCTTTCTACGCAGATTTTATCGGCTTTCTCTATTGATGGTATGGTCGAGAAATTTGAGAGAGATAAAGCAATAAGAATTCTTGAACGTGAAAATATTTTAGTGCTTGGCGGTGGAACTTCTAATCCTTATTTTACAACTGATAGCACTGCTGTTTTACGTGCATTAGAAATTGGGGCTTCTATTGTTTTGAAAGGTACTAATGTTGATGGTGTTTATGATAAAGATCCTAAAAAACATGAAGACGCAAAAATGTACCGACGTATATCATTTAGTGATGTCATGAGTCAAAACTTACGAGTGATGGATATGACAGCTTTTGCTATGGCTAATGATAATAACATGCCTATAAGGGTATTTGATATGAACAAAGAAGGTAACATATCAAAAGCCTTATTAGGTGAAGATATAGGTACTTTAGTTACAGCTTAATTTTTTTAGTTATTTAACTTTGCATAAAAAAGCATTCCATTCACCTTTATTTATTTGCTTTACTATGTCTATACTGAAGTTTTGTATGCATTTTATCATACTATATTTTTTAGCTTCAAGTATTCCAGATAAAAGTAAATATGAATTTTTGTCTCTTAAAATATTAAATAGATGTGGCATTATTTCGATAAGCACATCTGTTTCAATATTTGCTATAACAAAATCATAATCCTTTTTCATCTCATGTAAGGTATCAGCACTGCCTGCAAAAATATTTTTTTTATCAATTTCTATGTCGTTATATTCTATGTTATCGATTGTGCAACTTACGGCAACTTCATCATTGTCAACAGCAGTTATGTTTTTAGATAATAGTAGATAGCTAGCAAGTGATAAAATTCCACTTCCTGACCCAATGTCAGCAATATCTATATTCTCATCATGTGTTACATTATTTTTATAATAGTCTATTAAAGTTAAAGCAAGAAAAGTAGTTTCATGAGTGCCAGTTCCAAAAGCATATTGTTTGCCTATATATATAACAGGTTTTGGCATATCAATATTATCTTCATTTTTTAAATTTGGTACAACTGTAAGTGAACCAACATTAAAAGGTTTTAAGAAGTTGACGTATGAATATAAATAATCGTCTTCTTCCATTTCTTTTATTTCATATTCTTTTTCAATGATAATTTCATATTCTGCCAAATGTTTATTGATAAAATTTAAATTATTTTTAGCGTCATTTTCTGTCTCAGAATATATATTTGTATAAGCCATATTTTCATCACTTGGCTTATATTCTGTATTATATCCGAGTACAGACATTTCACTTTCTTCAGAGTCTATTATAGCCTCAAGAATATCTTCATTTCCTAATTCTGTTTTAATTGTGAGTGCAAAAATTTTCAATTTCTTAAACCTTTATATAAATTTTAATATATTTTCTATAACCGCTATTTTATTCATCATTTCATCCCTATATTGAAGAACAAAATTATTACTTTCAATACTTCCACGAACAGCCTCGAAATCGGCCTCTCTATTTTCAATATTATCAACACCAAAACTTATTTGCTTTGAACTGTCAAATTCTTTTTCTACGTCATGATTAAACATATCAAGAGCTTCGTATATGCTTTTTTTATGACATGCTAGTATATTTATTAATGCTTTATTATCTATATTTTTTAAATTAATATTAAATCTATTATTAAAAGTATTCACAACCCAAGCCCATTCATCAAGTCTATATTCGTCATATATTGATCGCCAATAGCTAGAAATTTCTTTAATTTTCTTTATTTTACCACTTTCAATTTTTTTTACAACATCATTAATTTTGTCTTTCGGTGCAATTAATCCAGCAATATCAACCCATTCATTATATACTTTATTTGTATCTTTATTTAAATAGTTTTTTATTTCATCAAAATTTGAAAAATCTTTAATTTTTTGGAGTAAAGTGTTGTAAAGATAAATATCAATAGCCAATGTGTATCTGCAAGCATATTTATCTAATGATGATTCTTTTAATAGCATTTTTTTATATTCGATAAATCCTTCATGTTTTTCACTTTTATTATCAGTTTTTTTAATTTTTTGAAGTAATATTTCTGTATAAATCATTTTTAATACAGTATATGGGCTAAATACATCAAATATTATCTGATCTTTTTTCTCTCCAACACGTCTATCTCTTGTCTGCCATTTAATTTCATCTCTGCAAAGCCCAACGCCAAAAAGGTTTAATGCTGGAATTAATCTTGTTTCTTTAAAAGAATATTCTGTGAGATATGAAAATGGAAACTCAGATGCATCAACATTATTGTAATGAGCACCTAAAATTGTTGTAAAAGCTGCCACATAAGATGGCCATAATATATATGAATTACTAGCTGCCTTACATCCTCTTTCAGTATGACCTTGATGTGATGGCCCTAGTTTATACATGTGATTACTTTGATTCGTTCCACTTCCTGCATTGAAGAATGAAAAATGACTGGCAATCAATAGAGTAGATTTGTGATGAGTCACCGTATAAGGGCCTGCGAAAACTGAAAACACTTCACCATGCTCACCTTCACAGTTTGCAAATAATAAAGAGCCTTCGCATGAAAATTGTCTTGCTAGTTTAGTGCCTTCCCCTATAAAAGATTTCACAACTATTGTATTGTCTACTATATGTGCACCCTTTAGTAGTATCGAATCTTTAATTATTACAGATGTACCAATATATGATGGGCATTCTTTTGTGCTTATTATAGTTGTGTTTCTTATCTCATCAGTATTTTCTATAACTGTGTATGGATCGATATGCGTGTTTACAATAATTTTAGCATTAACAATTCTCGCATTATTTTTTATTGTTCCATAAGTTCTTTTTTTACTTTCAACATAATTATCTATTAGTAAGTTTAGATTTTCTTGCAATTTAGTATTATGTCTATATAAAGCCATAATATATGCAGTATGCGAGTCGAGCCTATTATATATTTTTACGCTTCGACTTCCACCTTCAATTATAGTTGATACTGGAAAACCATTTCCAAATGTAGTTTCATTTTCAATATATATCGCACCAACACTTTCTATAATGACGCCATCGCATATTTTATAATTTGATATAAACCTTTGAACATTATTTATATAAACATTTCCATCAATTATCGTGTCAATTAAGACAGCTCTTACAATAGAAGCTATGAATCTTACGCCTCGATGATGTTGCACATAGCCATTTAAATTATTTATATAAACATTTCCATAGAAGGTAACGTCTTTTATTCGAGAAATATCGCTATTTTCTATAAATACATTGTTCCAATCTTCAGCAATACACCCTTGTTTGATGAGAGTTTCTATAGTCTCACTATTAACAGATGCAATATTTTTTATATATTCTGTCATTTCTTGCTCACTTTTCTATTTTTTTTACTAAAATTTAGAATAAATTCTATGTTATCATATTTATTATACTTTGATATTTTAAATATGTCTATTGATTTATTGCCATTTTGAGTTAGAAAAACTAAGTAAATAATAATTTTTAGTAAAAAAATCTACTTCTATGAGGTTTTTTAAATATTTTTTTAACTAAAAGTATACTAAAATTCATTTAAATTAAGCAAAATAGTGCTTATTTTTAGATGCCTTTTAAAATTTATTTTTTCGAAAAGTCTGTATATGTACAATATGTATTACATACACCTAATATTTCAACTTTTGAAGTGATGTTTAGGCAATTGTAGGGTAAAACCTATTGTAATTATTCTCCCTCGTGCTATAATGATTAAACAGTTGATGAGAAAGAAAAAACAAAGCGAAAGCGGCGAAAGAGTTTCTCTGAAAGCTTAAAAAATTAGTTCTTTGACAAATATATTAGAGCGTAGATTTTATAAATACAATTTTTTCAACAAAACAGAAAATCAGCATTTACAAAATCTTCACTTTAGATAATTTTTAATTTACACAATAAATATTGTGTGTCTTAGAGTATAAACCGATAAATTGAAATTGGTAATTAAAATGCGGACGTTTTTTAGAATTATAAGAAACAGCTTAAATTAGTAAGCAATAGTCTCATTCAAGACTTATTACATTTCGTCTAGGTAACTAGAAGAAAAGGATAATATGGTCAAGTAAGTAAGAGTTTAAGGTGGATGCCTAGGCACCGGAAGGCGATGAAGGTCGTGACAAGCTGCGATAAGCTACGGGGAGAAGCAAATATTCTGCGATCCGTAGATGACCGAATGGGAAAACCCATAAAGGAAAACCCTTTATATTATACACTGAATACATAGGTGTATAAAGCTAGACCCAGGGAACTGAAACATCTAAGTACCTGGAGGAAAAGTAATCAAAATTGAGATTCCCTTAGTAGTGGCGAGCGAATGGGGAAGAGTCCAAACCATTATAATGTTAAAGGTATAAGCCGTTGTTATAATGGGGTTGTAGGATGGTATGTGGAAAACTTATATTTTCCGACTTTAGTTATATAGTAGTGGAACTGTTTTGGAAAAGCAGACCATAGTGAGTGATAGTCTCGTACACGAAACTATATATCTTAAGGTTATATCATTCCTGAGTAGGGCGGGGCACGTGAAACCCTGTCTGAATCTGGGTAGACCACTATCCAAGACAAAATACTAACCGGTGACCGATAGTGAAGTAGTACCGTGAGGGAAAGGTGAAAAGTCTCCCGTTGAGGGATATGAAATAGAACCTGAAACCTTAAACTTACAAGTAGTTAGAGGGTACCCTACTAGCAATAGTAGACGGCCTAATAGCGTGCCTTTTGTAGAATGAGCCTGCGACTTGTTGTACGTAGCAAGGTTAAGAGGTAATAGCCTCGAAGCCATAGTGAAAGCGAGCCTTAATAGGGCGTCTAGTTGCGTGTAACAGACCCGAAGCCAAGTGATCTATCCATGAGCAGTGCGAAACCCGAGTAATATCGGATGGAGGCGCGAACCGGTGGGCGTGAAAAGCCTTCGGATGACTTGTGGATAGGAGTGAAAGGCTAATCAAACTTGGAGATAGCTGGTTCTCTCCGAAATGTCTTTAGGGGCAGCGTTATGCGTTTAGTTACGGGGGTAGAGCACTAAATGGACTAGGGCCTTTAACCGGGTACCAAACCCAACTAAACTCCGAATACCGTAACTTAAGAGCATGGCAGTTAGACAGTGGCGGATAAGCGTCATTGTCAAAAGGGAAACAGCCCAGATCCTCAGCTAAGGTCCCAAAATCTATATTAAGTGGGAAAGGATGTGAGAATACACAAACAGCCAGGAGGTTGGCTTAGAAGCAGCCATTCCTTTAAAGAGTGCGTAACAGCTCACTGGTCGAGCGTTCTTGCGCCGAAAATGTAACGGGGCTTAAATATAGTACCGAAGCTAGGGACTTCTAGAGTTAATCTAGGAGTGGTAGGAGAGCGTTCTCTAAGCCGTAGAAGGTGTGTCGTGAGGCATGCTGGAGGTATGAGAAGTGAGGATGCAGGCATAAGTAACGAGAAAACGGGTGAGAAACCCGTTCGCCGCAAACCCAAGGTTTCCTAGGTAAAGCTAATCTGCCTAGGGTTAGTCAGCCCCTAAGGCGAGGCCGAAAGGCGTAGTCGATGGGAAACAGGTAAATATTCCTGTACTGATGTACGTTTCGATGGGATGACACAGATTGTTTTCGTGCGCGAGGTTTTGGTAGTCCTCGTCGAACAGTGTAGGCTTATGGTGAGTCAAATGCTTGCCATTTTAAGGCTGAAGCTGGATAGTGACTGGGTTTTAGGATCCAGGAAGTCGCGCGAGCTATGCTGTCAAGAAATAATCCCTAAGGTTAGGCGTACACCAACTGTACCGTAAACCGACACAGGTGGGTGAGATGAGTATTCTAAGGCGCTCGAGATAATCTTCCCTAAGGAACTCTGCAAATTAGTCTCGTAACTTCGGAAAAAGAGACGCCCGAGCCTCGTAAGCAATTATGGGGTGAGGGTCGCAGTGAAAAGGCCTGGCCGACTGTTTAGCAAAAACACAGATCTCTGCCAACATGTAAATGAATGTATAGGGATTGACACCTGCCCAGTGCTGGAAGGTTAAAAGGAGGGGTTAGTAGTAATACGAAGCTCTGAATTGAAGCCCCAGTAAACGGCGGCCGTAACTATGACGGTCCTAAGGTAGCGAAATTCCTTGTCGGGTAAGTTCCGACCTGCACGAATGGTGTAACGATCCGGGCACTGTCTCGGGGAAGAACTCGGTGAAATTAAATTATCAGTGAAGATGCTGATTACCTGCAACAGGACGGAAAGACCCCGTGAACCTTTACTATAACTTGACATTGAGTTTGGTTCTGTGATGTGTAGAATAGATGGGAGACTTTGAAGTGAGGGCGCTAGCTCTCATGGAGTCATCATTGAAATACCATCCTTCACAGAATGAGATTCTAACAGATAGCCGTCATCCGGCATTTGGACATTGTCAGGCGGGTAGTTTGACTGGGGCGGTCGCCTCCTAAAGAGTAACGGAGGCGTGCAAAGGTAACCTCAGACCGGATAGAAATCGGTCATAGAGTATAAAGGCATAAGGTTGCTTGACTGCGACACCGACAGGTGGAGCAGGTACGAAAGTAGGTCTTAGTGATCCGGTGGTCCCGAGTGGAAGGGCCATCGCTCAACGGATAAAAGGTACTCCGGGGATAACAGGCTTATCTCCCCCAAGAGTTCATATCGACGGGGAGGTTTGGCACCTCGATGTCGGCTCATCGCATCCTGGGGCTGGAGCAGGTCCCAAGGGTTTGGCTGTTCGCCAATTAAAGCGGTACGCGAGCTGGGTTCAGAACGTCGTGAGACAGTTTGGTCCCTATCCGTTGTGGGCGTTGGAAAATTGAGAAGAGTCATTCTTAGTACGAGAGGACCGGAATGAACGCACCGCTGGTGTATCTGTTGTCTTACCAAAGGCATCGCAGAGTAGCTATGTGCGGACGGGATAACCGCTGAAAGCATATAAGTGGGAAGCCCCCTTCAAGATTAATTTTCCCAATGAGTTTCGTTGGAGACTACGACGTTGATAGACTGCAGGTGTAAGCATAGCAATATGTTCAGCCGAGCAGCACTAATCAAACCATAGACTTGACCATATTATCGTTTTCTTCTAAACACAGAAAATAGTTATTATGATAACAAAATGAGACTATAAATCTACGTTCTAATATATTTGTCAAAAGTAATGATTGTTCTTTTAATTTGAAATGTTTTCTGACGATAGTCAGTTCATTTTTCGGTGACCATGGAGAAAGTGATACACCCGTTCCCTTTCCGAACACGGCAGTTAAGCCTTTCATCGTCAATGGTACTATAGGGGTAGCCCTATGGGAGAGTAGAACGTTGCCGGATTTTTTATTTTATATCCTATTTAGATTTTCTAAGTAGGATATTTTTTTTTGCATTTTAAATTTGATATTATTTGTATAATCATATATGTTATGATGTATACAGGAATAAAAATAAGGAGTATTAATGCAAACTTTTACTTATAGACCCAAAAATGATATGAAAAGTATTTTTAAAACTTATTGGCCAGTAATTGTGACAGTTGGTATGGCAATTTGGTTTATACTACGACCTTCTAGTGTTAGATTTTTTAGAATAATAACAATACCTCATCCTATACCTGTTATTGTTTTATGTTTAGCCGCTATAGGTGTAGTCGTTTATTATGTTATTGTAAAAATGCCTAGAATTAAAACTGATTTGTTACATTCTAAACCTATTACTATAGAAAATGGTATTGTGAAATATACAAAAACAAAGGGTGGTATTCCTAAGGAAATAGTTTTTAATATAGCTGATATGGAAGTAGCTAATATCGATGACGATGATGATGAGTTTTCTATTACTATTGCTGAAGAATATATTACTTTTTATGCAAACTATTTTGATGATGATGCAAACTATCAAGAGTTCAAAAAACTTTTTGGTATTTCAAATGAATAATATATAAAATTAGAATATAAGCCTCCTAATGGGGGCTTTTTTTATGTTACAAACACTTGAATATTGAGTAATATTATTGTATTATAGAAGCATATGAAACCAATATTACAACTAGAAACAACAACACTTTGGGACTACCCCTCACAACAACATCGAACCGAGGAAGAACAACGACATAATCATTATATTGGTGCAACGCCAAGTTATATAATATGGAATCTTCTTACACGATACACTAAAGAAAAAGATTTAATAATTGATCCAATGGCTGGCAGTGGAACGACTTTGGACGTGGCAAGAGAGCTTAAACGCCGTGCTTTGGGTTATGATATCAACCCGAGTGCATTAAAGGCTCGTAAAGATATATTTAAAAGTGATGCTAGAAATCTACCTTTAGAAGATGAGAAGGCTGACTTTATTTTTATTGACCCACCATATAGTGATCATATAAAATATTCCGATGAGAAGGCATGTATTGGGAGGCTTAGTGCTTTAGAGGATGAATATTATAATTCGATGGATATTGTGATTAAAGAAATTCATCGAGTATTAAAAAAAGAAAGATTTATGGCACTTTATGTTTCTGACTCTTATGAAAAAGGTTATCCATTTATGCCAATAGGTTTTAAATTATTTTCTATACTTGAGAAGTATTTTTTACCAATAGATATAGTTGCAGTGAAACGATATAATAAAAGTTTAAAGAAAGGAAATTGGCATAAAGCAGCTGAGGAAAATAATTATTTCTTAAGAGGATTTAATTATTTATTTATAATGTATAAAAAATCAAACAAAACATACTCAACTGCCAATGACAAAATTTATATTAAAGATAAACGACTATAAAATTAAATATCAAAACCTTGATTTTTATAGGTATCAATTTGTTCTTTTCCTATTGGTTTTTGGAAATAGCTAGCCATAAGTTTAGTCCAAGAAGTGTCAGCGCCTCTTGAATTATAAAGCTCTTCCATATATTTATTATAAACTTCAATATGCTTATCGAATGCATTATCATCATAAGAATCATGGTAAACAGTGGCATCTAAAGGAAGGCGAGGCGTGATTTTAATTCCTGTATCAGGGTATCCTAATGCAAGACCACAAATAGGATAAGTATATTTAGGTAAATTAAATGCCTCAATAATTGATTTTGTATCTCTACGTACTGCACCGACTACAACAGAACCCAAGCCTAAAGCTTCAGCAGCAACAGTTGTCGCTTCAAGTAAAATTCCGACGTCTACTGCTCCGACAAGTAATGCTTCCATGCTTTCATGTATATGCATATCAAGATTTTCTTTTTTCATAACTTTATTTACTTTATTAAAGTCCATAACAAAAAGTAAAAATATAGGTGCTTTTTGTATAAAAGTCATGCCCTTGCCTGAAGTTCCAGTTGTCATATTATATAACAATTCTCTTTTTTTCTCATCTTCAACTACGATGATAGAATATGCTTGAGTATTCGCATAACTTGGTGACTGAACTGTTGCTTTTAATATAGTTTCTAAAGTTTCATTTTCTACATGCTTAGTAGAGAATTTCCTAATACTTCCTCTATTAATCATTTGATTTATAGTACTATTCATAAATTTAACTCCTTATAAAATATAACTTTAATTATAAATTAAACTAGAGATAAGTAAACAAGTTTATTAATCATCAAAAATATTTCCATTTGCTATCAAAGGCATATCTATAAGTGAAACTAACAGCAAAGCTATCAATGTATAATTCACTATAATCTAAACCTTTAAGCAAATTATCAATGCCGAAATCATAAGAAAATCTTAAACCAAGATAATTAGCATCTGCCAATCGAAATTCGATTCCTAATGCAATTGCGATATCAATTTTAAGAAAACTATCTAAAGCAATAGTATTTTGACCGATGATGGCTTCAAGTGCATCACTTGGGATATCAGAAAAATTTATGTTATCTTTTATAGATCCATCCGTATTTGTTAGCCCATCAAGGCTTATGCCGTCGTTTATCAAAGCATTAGTATCTATGTTGATAGTATTAGTATTTATATTATTAGTGTCTAAATATGGAATAATGGCAGCTTCTCCACCAATAGGTAAAAAGCTATTGCCTACTTTTATTTGAAACTTAGGGCCCACAGAAGCGTAAATAACAACCCGACCAAATTCATACTGTCCCCTAAGCATTAGAGGAAATACCATATCAAGTCCAAGAGTTGCAAGAGCGGCTGTTTCGTTTCCTCTTGTTAATTGAGCCCCTATAGCAGTTATACCAATCCCAGCGCCTGTTTCTATGGCTAAATAGGGTAGTATTTCAAACATCAAGTCAAGGCTTAAAAGTGGAGCAAAAGAAATACCTATTCCCGGTACTGATATTGGAAGTTGCTTTTGAATCTCTTCTGCAAAGCTCACACTAGCAGCATGAGTGTATCCACCTCTAAGTATAGGCAAACCTACTCCTGGAAGTGAAAAACCAAGAGACATTTCAAATGCATTAATATGCCCTATTGGTATTAAAATAAGTATAAATAAATATAGAAAAGTAGTTAGTAATTTTTTTTTCATTCGATATTATATCCTCTCAATGATTTTATTTCTTTATTCTAGTAAAAGCAATAAAAATATTTCATTAAGTTTATCTACCAAAAGTTTATTATAGATAAAAATATTACAATAGCCGACTCAAGCAGCAATAATACTAAAAATAAAGGAAAATAAAATTTCCACCATTTTTGAATTGGAATACCTATCAAAGCACAAACAACAGCAGTAGCCGAAGTTGGCCAAAGTAGATTTGAAAGCCCATCACCAAATTGAAACACTAATACAGTTAGTTCTCGTGAAATATTTAGTAAGTCAGATAAACCTATCATAATAGGCATTGTAGTCATCGCTTGACCCGTTGCGGAAGGTATGAAAAAGTTTATGATAGTTTGTGCGATAAGCATTCCAACGGCAGTAAGCCAAGTTGGTAGCGTATAAAGAACACTCACTATTCCATTCATAATCGAGTCGATAATATCACCATCTTCTAAGACAACTAATATTCCTCTTGACACGCCTGATATCATCGCTGTAACAACCGAATTTTTCATTCCAAACAAAAACTCATCAGCAATTTTATTAGGTGAAAAACCCATAATGATAGCACTGATAATACCCATGCCGAAAAATATACCAGCCATTTGCATCATTGCCCATTTATAAGCGATAACCCCATAAAATAAAATAATCATAGAAGTTATAAAAGTAATTAAAACTAAAATATGGCGAATAGTAATTTTATATTCACCCATGTTATTTTTATCGATAGAGAAAACTTCTAATTTTAATCCTTTGACAATACTAAGTTCAGGATTTTTTTTTACCATTGAAGCGTATTTCATAATCCAAAAAATGGTGATAGACATATGTAAAATAAATATTATGAAACGTAGCAAGACATCAGAATAAATAGGGATTTCAGCAATTGTCTGTGCTGTGATAATATTAAAAGGATTAGTAATGGCTGCAGTAAACCCAATGAATGACCCTAAAACAACTATGCAAAAACCGACGAAGGCATCATAACCGAGTGCTATTGTAATTCCTGCAAAAAGCGGAATGAAACCATAAAATTCAGGACCTGCGAGTATTGTCGAAGTGAGAAGTCCAAATAATAATGTAAAGCTAGGTATTATAATCCAGCCTCTATTGCCTAGAATTTTAATGAGTAGCGATATAAAACCATTTAAGGCTTCTGTTTTAATAAGTAAATAAAATGATGGATAAACAATAAAAAGAAAGAATACTATGCTTGCTGCGGCTATCATGCCACGATAAGGGGCTGTGAGAAGCGATAAAAGGTCGACAGGTTTGCTATTGTCAGACTCTTCAAAAGTACCAGCTACAACCACTGACTGTGTGACGCCGTTAATATCAATTGTTTTTCTCTCATAATTACCGGGAATTACTATATATGTGAGAACTGCCATTAGTATTGTTGTAAATGCTAGAATGACAAATTGATTAGGCATTAATTTTAGAAATGCTTTTAATATTTTGTTTTCTTTTGTCTTGTCCATACTAAACCTTAAAAATATATTAATAAATGATATAACAATATACTTATAAGTCAATAGTTTTAGATTATTTTGACAGTCGATTTTTTATATTAACTAAATTATATTTTTAGGCTACCTTGTTCATTTTTAGCACCATCGATTGATATTGATAGATTTTCATCGATTATAGTAAATATGGCTTTAGTATAGCTATTTAATTTAAGAGTATATATAGCCTCAGAATTACTTTTGGCTTCTTTGAAATAATATTGTCCACTTTTGACTGAAGGGTTTGTCGATAAAACTTCACATATCCGACCACTTTCATTGAAGAAGACACCATTGTCATTTGATTTGTTTCCTGTGTTCTTTCCTGCGACTTTTTTTAAGAAGACACTATTATGAGGATTATCACCCGAACAAGAAACCATAAAAATAAACATCAAACTCAAAAAAATAAGCCCAAACTTTTTCATGAGACACTCCATCAAAGTTATAAATTGCATTTTAATTATATATTCAACACTCTAATATAACAAATATATTTTTTTTTAGTAGTTAAAAAAAGAAAACCCCAC
>CAMQVF010000019.1 GCA_947038115.1 uncultured Spirochaetia bacterium | reverse complement strand
TTTGTGTTTTTTGAGTAACTATATGTTTTGTCCATCGTTTTTAATATTTTATTAATGCTTAAATAGATATTATCTTCTGTGCTATAGATTTCACTTTCAAACCATTTTTCTGGTGTAGATATATTATATATGAAAAAAGTTATTATTATTCCATTTTTATAAGTTTCAATTTTATATGTGAAAATAATATTTGATGTATATTTTTTAGCTATTTTTGTAATATTTTGTTTTATATAATCATAGCTATAATTGGAATTTTCAACTTCTATTGCTGAAGCGAGAGAATAGATATTAAGATTTTTTTTTATAATATCTGATATAGCATAATTTATGTACTCATATTCTAATATATTTTGTGATATTTTTGGTTTAAATATTAAAATATTATCGCGAGCAAATATGCTTGCTTGTAATATTATAAAAATAAGAATAATTTTTTTCATAATTTCTTTTCTTTATTCCGACTTGAAAAATTCTTCTCTAAAAAGCCCCATATAAATTCTATTATGATATTTACCATATCTAAACTGTTCTTTTCTATGAATGCCTTCTGTTACAAATCCTATTTTTTTGTAAAGTTTAGCAGCATTTTCATTGAAGTCAAAATAAAAAAGAGTGATTTTGAATGCATTAAGCTCATCAAAAATGAATTTGCAAAGCACTTGAAGAGTGTCAGTTCCATAGCCTTTGTTTTGAAAATCTTTAGAAATCCAAAGCCCTATAGTGGCGATTCTTTGGTTCATATCATATTCGTTAATTCCACAGCTACCTATATACTGCTTAGTTTTTTTATCTTCTATTGCGAAATTATAAACATTTTTGTTGTTTTTTTTCATAGAATTTTCGATATATGCTTTTTGTGAATCGGTAGAATAGGGGAAAATTACTTCCATAGATAATGTGTCTCTTAAGCCTTCTTCTTCAAGCAATTTTAATGATACTTCGACGTCTTCTGTTTTATAAGCTCTAAGTGTTACTAATTGTCCTTGAAACATATTCTATCCTCCCATATATAGTTCTACTTTATTATACCATTAAGCATAAAAAAAGCCAACATCTGAGATGCTGGCTTTAGTATCTAAAAATATTATTTAAAGGAGTGTTTCGATTATGCTAGTACTTTTCTAACTTCATTTTGTTTAGCAACTCTTAACTTCTGTGATTGAACTTGTAAGTTAGCACGCTCTTCTATAGCTGTGTTTACTTTTCCCATATCAGGGTTGTCATTAGACATTTCAGAATTAATGATAGAACTTTGTATTCTCATGTTTGATCTTAAAGATTCAAATTGAGCATAATATTTCTGATCTATAGCATTTAATTCAGTTCTTTGAGCATCAGTCAAATTCTGATTGTTGTAACCATAGTTGTTTCTACCATTTCTATGACCATAGCTGTTTCCACCGTTTCTATGACCGTTACCATTTTTATCATATCCACCATTTCTATGACTATTGCGACTACAGCCATTACCGTTGTGCCCGCCACCATTATGACCATTTCCGCCACCGTTGTGACCATTTCCATTATAAGCGAAAACCGAACCTGTTGAAACTATCAAAGCCAAAGCCAAAGTAAGTAATGTAATTTTTTTCATTTTTCAATATCCTTTTGTTTGTTATACTAGTTTAGACGAAGAAGATTCTAAAAAGTTCCCGATTAAAAATAAAAAGAAGAAAAAAAAACAAATAAAATTTTAATGACCTAATATGGGCATATTAGTTATATATGAGAATAGTATATTATTTAATAAACCTATAATGCTACCAATAACAATACTAACGCCGACATCCATAGGATAATGAAGCCCCACAAAAATTCTGCTATAGCCTACCAATAAAGATATGGTATAGAATATTATAGTTGTTGTTCCATTATATGTCCCCATAGACATGGCAAGTCCAAATGAAACCATAGTATGTCCTGAAGGAAATGAGTGAATATCAGGTGGCATCATAAGTGGTGTTTTATTATGTTTTTTATATGGTCTAAGTCTTCGTACAAAATTTTTGATATATATAAAGGTAATAATACAATAAAAAGAAGTAGTAAGTGCCCTTGTAAATATTAATGGAGCATCTTTAGCCTTGAATATAAAAAAGCATATACTTAAAGCAAGCCAGCCATAGCCATCGCCAAGCCTTGAGATAAACATCATAAAATTTCTTATGATATAACCTCTTTCAGTTTTAAATATTTTATGAAATAATTTATTATCAAGATCAACAACAAATTTGATAATAGGAATGCTAGCAATATAATCCATTCTCTCTTGTTGCTTTTTATCTTTAATATATTTTCTATGTTGTTTTCTTCTTAGCTTTCTATCTTTTTTTTTTGTTTCCATGAATAGTTATTCTTAATTTTATTTTTATTACTCTCTATTAAGAGTATAATTGTTTTTTATCTTATGTCAATATTTATTACTTATGCTAGTAATTAAGTGAAAATTTTTATGTGAAAAATTGGTATATTTTAACAATATGTATATTGCAAATAGTTCGAAATTGGTATATTATAATTAACGTATAGTTTATTATAAAAATAAGGAGAAAATTTATATGTCTAGATTTACTATTCCACGTGATTTATATTACGGTGAAAATGCGATTGAAGAACTTAAAGTTCTTGAAGGTAAATATAAGAGAGCCATAGTTGTTACTGGCGGTTCTTCTATGAAAAAGTTTGGATTTTTAGATGAGTGTTTGGCTATATTAAAGAAGTCAGGTTTAGAGACTTCTCTATTTGATGGTGTTGAACCAGACCCTTCTATCGATACTGTATTCAAAGGTGCTAAAGCTATGCAAGAGTTTAAGCCTGATGTAATTGTCGCTATTGGTGGTGGTTCTGCTATTGATGCCGCTAAAGCTATGTGGGTTTTTTATGAACACCCTAGCACTACATTTGATGATATTAAAGATCCATTCACAGTTCCTACTCTAAGAAATAAAGCTATTTTTGTAGCAATACCTTCTACAAGTGGTACAGCAACTGAGGTTACTGCATTCTCGGTTATAACTGATTATTCAACAAATGTTAAGTATCCATTGGCTGACTTTAATCTTACACCAGACATAGCTATTTTAGACACTCGTCTTCCTCAAACTATGCCTGAAGTTGTTGCAGTTGATACAGGGCTTGATGCTTTGACTCATGCGACTGAAGCTTATGTTGCTCTTTTCGCTAGTCCTATCACTGATGGATTGGCTATAAAATCAATTGAAATGATTGTAGAAACTATTGAAAGTGCGATTAAAGGCGATAAAGAAGCTAGAGGTAGCATGCATATAGCGCAGTCTTTGGCTGGTATGGCGTTCTCAAATGCTTTACTTGGTATAGTTCATAGTTTGGCGCATAAAACTGGTGCTGAATTTAAGATTACTCATGGACGTTGTAATGCTATTTTACTTCCTTATGTAATCGAATATAATGCTAAAGTTTGTGCTAATAAGTTTGCTAAAATCGCTAAATATTTAGGTTTGAAAGGTTCTAATGATATAGAGCTTACTCAAGCTTATGTAAAAATGATTAAAGACCTTGCGATTAAACTTGGTGTTAAATTGTCTTATAAAGAAAATGGCGTTACTGAAGAACATTATAAATCTGTTCGTGATAAGATTGTAACAAACGCTGTTTTAGACCCTTGTACTGGTTCTAATCCACGCCCTACAGATGCTGAAGCTATGGGTAAAGTTTTAGATGCTGCTTACTATGGCACACCGATAAACTTTTAAGATTAAATAGAATTATGATGCATGGCTTATTAATATTAATTTATTTTTAAGTCATGCATTTTTTTGTCAATTTAATAAAAAGTGAAAGCATTACTTTTTTTGCTATTAACTCCATAGGCATTTTTTATAAGTTTTTCATTTATAATTATGTCTGAAGCTCCACTTGCGATAATCCTACCTTTACTTAACACTATTGTATTTGATTTTAAATTGATAGCATCATTCAAGTCATGCATGCTTATTATTATAGTTTTTCCATTTGATATTAATTTTTGTATTATAGAAAAAAGCATTGTTTTATGTCGAATGTCTAGCGGTGCTGTGGGCTCATCGAGTAATATTACATCCGACTCTGTAACAAATGCTCTTGCAATGAATGTCCGCATTTTCTCGCCTGTTGATATTTCTTGAATGCTTTTATCTTTGAGACTCCAGACATCAAGGTCTTTCATGCAGGTTTCAATTATTTCTCTGTCGATATTAGTTATGGCTTGGTTTTCACTTTGAACAACATAACGCCCCATTTCTACTATATTATATATGCTATAAGGAAAAGTTGAATTGAAGTCGGAAGACACATAACTTATAATTTTAGCTCTAGTACTATCTTTAATTTTTTTAATTTCCATTTCTTTTAGTAATACACTGCCGTCATAATTTTTATAAAACCCTGATAATGTTTTAAGCAACATCGATTTGCCTGATCCATTTTCTCCAATTAAGATATTTAAACTATTTTCTTCTATATTAATATTGATATCATTTAATATATTTATTTTATCAATTGAAAGCGACATGTTGTGAGTTTTTATTATCATAAATTAGAATCCGCCAAGTGATGTTCTTTTTTTATTTTTTATTAATAAATATAGAAAGAATGGTGAGCCTATTAATGATGTTAGAATTCCTATTCGTATTTGCATATGAGGAGATAAAATTCTTACAAATAGATCGATTAGAGTTAAAAAAATGCCACCGAGTAAAAAACTTGTAGGCACTAGATTTTTATGTAATGAGCCTTTTAAGAGTCTTGAAATATGTGGTATTATAAGACCAACAAATCCTATCATGCCTGACATTGAAACCGAAACCGATGTAAGTATCGATGCTATTATTATTATTTCTCTTTTTTTCGCTTGAATATTTATGCCCAAACTTTGAGCATGAATGTCCCCAAGAGATATAATGTCTAAAACTCGTCGATAGCGTAGGGTGATAAAAAATGACAGTAGCGATATTGGTAAAACGATTAACATGTGAATTGTTGTTTTGCCTTCAAAGCTACCCATTATCCAGAATAATATTTCTTTTGCTGCATCAAATTCTTCCATAGTACTGTAGAGTAAAAAATTTATAATACTTCCAAGTAGTGCCGATATCGCTATGCCTGAAAGTAATAATGTTGAAGTGTCGCTAATACCATTTCTTAATGAAATTTTATAAACTAAAAGTGATGTAGTTATTGCTATAATGAAGGCTAGAAGTGGGGTTGCTAAAAGAAATTTTGCAGCAAATCCACTAGAGATGGCGATTACTGCACCAAGTGAAGCCCCGCTTGAAACACCAATTATATAAGGGTCGGCCATTGGGTTTTTGAAAACACTTTGCATTAAAGTTCCTGATAATGCTAATGAGCCACCAACGCATAATGTCATAATTGTTCTTGGAATTCTAAGTTTAAATATTATTATATTATCAATTCCTTCTTTGCCTAAAAATGCTGAAAGAATTGAATGCATACTTATATAAGTTGAACCGATGGCAATTCCTAAGATAAATAAAATGACAATAGCAATAATTAAAGCAGTAAAAAATAGTTTTTCACTTTTAATATAATTTGATTCCATAGTCTATTAATTTTATATTAATAATAGATAAAAGTGAATAAAAAATATTTAATTTTATAATTTTACTGCCTCGATAAAATAAAAGTGGCTAGCATTAAATATATGGCTGAACCTGATATATCGCATAATGATGACACCAATGGAACACTACTTGTTGCAGGGTCTAGTTTTAATTTACCCAATATGAATGGGAGAGCTGCCCCTATAATGCTACCAATAATAACCACTAAAAACATAGCACCAGACACCACGAGAGATAACATTAATCCACCTCTAAAAAATGCAATAAATGATACAAAAATACTCATAGTTAAAGCGAGTGCGGCTGATACTAATAATTCTTTAATAAGCATTATGAACCAATCTGTTTTTTTTATATCACCTGTAGTAAGGGACCTTATTATTAATGTTGACGACTGTGCCCCAGCATTTCCTGCACTTCCTATTAAAAGAGGTAAAAAGAAAATGAGTGATATATATTTACTCATTAAGTCATAATAATTAGCGATGATAGCACCTGAAATTGTATTTACAAAAACTAATATGAAAAGCCATAATATTCTTTTTCTGTAAAGCATAAAAACACTTGCCGATGATATCGATTTGCCCATGTCGGAAATACCCATTATTTTATGAAAGTCTTCAGTATCTTCTTCTTCGGCAATATCTAAAATGTCATCGATTGTAATAATTCCAAGTAATGTTCTATTTTCATTTATAACAGGTATAGAAATTAAATTATATTTTTTACTTTTAACAACTGCTTCTTCTTGATCAGAGTACACAGAAATTGATATGATGTCTGTATGTATAATATCTTCTATATTACTATCTTTTTTTGCGAACATTAAATCTTTAAGCGAGACATAGCCTATGAGTTTATAAATATCATCGACTATATAAACTATTTCAAAAATTTCAGAATCACGACCATTTTTACGTATATAGTCTATTGTTTTAGCCACACTATAATCAGGAGTAACCGATAAATATTCTAATGTGATAAGCCTACCAATACTATCTTCAGGAAATTCTAAAATCTCCTTTGTCATATTAATATTCTCATTACTCATCAGAGGCATTATCTTTTGAGAAACTTTTTCTTCGATATCTTCAAACATCGATATTATATCATCCGAATACATATTTTTAAGAAGGTATTTTATTTTACTATTTTTAGCAGATGATAATATACTCTCTTGTATATCAATATCCATTTCTGAAAATACTTCTATCGATTTTTCTTTATCCAAAAGATCAAAAACTTTTATGCAGTTTTCTTCGTCGAGCTTCTCTAAAACTTCAACAATATCAGCGACATGCATCTGATTGATTATATTTTTTAAGGTGTCCCATTTTTCATGTTCGATTATGTTTAATAAAACACCATGATTATCATTTTCTATATACATATTTTAATTTTCTAATATCCTAAATCTTTGGCAATGAAGTCGATTAATTCTTTGATATAATCTTTTGTAAATTTAAGTTCGATGCCTGCAGCTTTATAAAGACTTCCAAGTGGAGCTTTATGTCCAGTATTTAAAAAGTTTTTATAATTTTCAATGGCTTTTTTCGAATCTTTTTTATATGCTCGATAAACAGACAAAGCACCAAGTTGTGCAATTCCATATTCGATATAATAGAAAGGAATTTCAAAAATATGCAATTGATTAAGCCATTTAATTTTTTTCTCTTTTTCAAGACCTTCCCAATCGACACCGATGCTGTCTGAAAAACGGCTCATAGTGTCTAAAAATACTTTCTCTCTTAGTTCCGAATTATTTGCATCTGTATATATTCTATGTTGAAAACTATCGATAGTCATGCACCAAGGGAAGAATTTTAATGACTCTTCTATTTGTGTGTATTTAGCTTTTTCAAAATCAGAATTGTCAGTGTAGCATATATTCCAATTATCCATTGTTATCATTTCCATACTCATCGAGGCAAGTTCTGCTGCCTCCATAGGTAGTGATAAAAAACTTGTATATTTATGATCAGCTTGTGCAAATTCATGCATGGCATGTCCTGCTTCATGTAAAATTGTTCCTAAGTCAGAGTGTAGACCTACAGCATTCATAAAAATGAAAGATGCTCCATATTTATGCAGTGGGTAAGAATAACCACCCGGTGCTTTATTTTTACGATTAAATAAATCAAGCAAATTTGTTTCATTCATAGACGAAAAATTATCTCCAAATAATTCATCTGTGCTATTTAATATCGATATAGTTTTTGGAATTAAATCTTTAGGTGTTTCTACAGGTCTGAGAACTCTGCCGTCCAAATCGACACCCATATCCCATGGTCTTAATTTATCGACATTTAATTTCTCTTTTCGTTTCTCATTTATTTTAAGTATTAAAGGTAGCATTTCACTTTCTACCGAACTATGAAAGTTGTAAACATCTTCGACAGTGTATGAAAAACGTCCTTTAAGTTTATGCATATAATCTCTATAATTATCGAAGCCTGCATTTTTCGCCATTTTTACTCGTACACTATAGAGGTTGTCAAAAATATCATTAAGCTTAGATTTATGCTCAATCATTTTATCATTTTTAGCTCTCCAAGCTTTTTCTCTAACTTCCCGATTTGGGTCTTTCATAAAAGCATCAATTTGTGGAATTGTTAATTCAAGATCATTAAAGTGTATAGTCGTGCCTCCTATTGTTGAGGTGTAAGCTATTGCGATTTCTGATTCTTTAATTTCAAGTTTCACATTTTTTTCTCGAAACATATCATGATCATTTTTTAATATTTTATGAAAAAGTTCAGCAGTTTCTCCATTCTCTTTTATCCACTCATTTAAAGCTGGGCTGTTTAATATTATACTCTTAAAGTTAAAATCTTTTGGGGCATAGTAAGAAGTAATATTTTTTTGAAAAGTATTATAATCTTCTTCATGTTTTTTTTCATCTGTATGGCATGTCATTTTTATATATATATCAGCCACTATGTCATTAATTTTTAAGTTTAGAGAATCTATCTTATTTATAAATTCTTCAAGTTCTTCCACTGTTTGAGGATTTTCATTTTCTAATTTTTCTACCCACTCTTTAAGAATTACGGGGTTATAAATATCAATATCTTCATTAAAGTATTTATTTATTTTAGCGTCTAATTTTTTAGCCATTTAATTCTCCTTGTAAATATCTCTCTACATTATAATGACTTAAAAATAAATTGCAAAACTATTTTTATTGATAATTAAGTTCAATCATTGTATAATACCAAAAATTATCTTGTTTTTGAGGGGAAAATAATAAAATGAGTAGCTTAAGCTCTTTAGAAAAAGAATATATTAAATCGAATTGGAAGAGCATGTCTAAAGAAGATATTGCTTCAAAACTTAAAAAAGATTTGACACTAGTTGAATCATATGTAACTTTACTTGAAGAAAAAAGTAGAAAAAAAAATTCTATTAAAAAAGTGAAGACTGTAAAAACATATAAAAAAGAAAAAGTCGACTCTATACCTATATTTAAGAAATATACTATAGAGCCTTATAATATCGGTAAAGTTGATATTATTTATGGTGGCCTAGCATTTTTATTCACCATCATTTTATACACGCTAACTCTGACACCTTCACTTTCTGCGGGTGATAATGGCGAGCTTACAACAGCCGCATATTTTTTAGGGGTGGGGCATGCACCTGGGTATCCTTTTTATACGATGATGTCTAAAATATTTACTTATTTACCGATAAAAAATATTGCATGGCGTACAAACTTTTTTTCAGCATTTTGTGCAGCTGCTGCAATAGTTTTCTTTTATCTAACACTTGTAAAAGTTTTGGGTCAAAATAGAATAAAATCAGGATTCTCTCCGATAGTACAAATTCCTGCATTTTTGGCTTCTATAACATTTGCTATATCAGACAACATGTGGGCACAGGCTACTATGGCTGAAGTTTATAGTTTAAATATATTGCAAATTGCTAGTATAATTTTACTTTTAGTTTTTTGGTTTGAGTCGGTTTGGAGACATGCTTCGGATAATGAGCCTTATTATGGGGCAAGATATTTAATGGCGTTTGGATTTCTTTATGGTGTCGCATTAGCAAATCACCATATCACTTTGCCATTTGCATTTGCTCCACTTCTTATGATAGTTGTAACTTTATTTTTAATTCATAAGCATAGATATATAAATCATATTGAAACTTCATTTATTTCTATTTTTGTATTTATTGTTTTAATTTGTATAGGAGGACTCGGATATTATAAATTTATAATGGGTTATGATGCATATCTTTATTTTCCACCAAATATTCCTTCTAATGATTCCATTTTTACTATTCTTTTTAAACCACTACTTGAACCTTCGATTATATCAGATATATTAAAGGCATTCGCTAATGGTAAACTTTTAAGACCTGATATGTTTCATATGTTAAGTAACCCTACATATCCAACTCTTTATAAAGGAATGTTTTTAGTTTTATGGCCGTTATTTTTAGTGGTTGTTTGGTTTTTAGTTTATAAACTTATACTACAGAAAAGCAATAAATTTGGTAATGATAATGATTATATCACAGGAATAAGTATGGTATATTATCAAATGCTTTTTATGCTTATACTTGGTGTTATGATTTATGCCTACATGCCCATAAGAGCAAGAGGATTACCGCCACTAAATTGGGGGCAACTTAATGAGCCTACTGGTTGGGAGAATTTAAGTTACTTTTTTAGTATGTTACATAGAAAGCAATATGGTGCTTCAGGTAATGACATAAGAGCATTATTTATTTTACACCCTGAACAAGTTACAGCTTTAATTGGAATATTAAAAACGCAATTAACAACTTGGGGATTATTTTTAATAGCTCCGGGTCTTTGGCAGATTTTCAAAAAAAATAAGCATATTGCAATATTCTCACTTTTTGGATTACTTAGTTTTTCAATATCTTTAATGGCTTATACAAATCCTCCACCAAGTGCTAGAACTTTATTTTTCGTGGAGATTTTCTTTTTACCAGCTGTTCTATATTTAATGATTGTTGTTGGATTTGGATGTCAGTGGTATATGGAATATTTAAATAAAAATATACTCTCTTCGTTTAAACGAAAAGATGAACTTGCTTTAACTAGTCCATTAGAAAAATATAATTTAAAATATATAATATCAACTGTTGTTTTAGTTGCTATAATCGCACCTATATTTATATTGAATTTAAAACGTAATAATAATTATAACGATTTTAGTAATCATGACTATTCATATAACTTAATGAATTCTTTGCCTGAGAATGCAATATTTGCGACAGAGGGTGGAGACAATCAGGTGTTTGGATTAGTTTATTATACAATGGTTGAACGTCGTCGTCCTGACCTAAAAATATATGACCAGAAAGGTAATGTTTTTGAGCGTGTTTATGGTAATTTAATGAAGACTGATGGTCGTTGGATTGGAGAAATTAGCGACAATGTGGATAAAGATTTTATCGAGGCAGGTCGTCCTTATTATATGGCTTGGAAGCGAAATGGCATTGAAAAGCTTGGAGATTATTATTTTAAATCTTATGGGCTTGTTTATAGAGTTTTACCAATTCGTTATGCACTAGTCGATGAGCTTGAGTTTTTTAAATATTCTACAGTTAATGATTATAAAAAATTGGCGGATAGTAAATTAAAAACAGATTATAGTGACGCGAAAATTGCTAAAGATATTAATATGCTTTTAGATGAAGGTTATATTTCTACACCGCGTAAAAATTTATATAATGGAAATGAAGAAATTGTCTTTGTAAAAGGACTTGATCCAGCATTTGAAAATTTGAAAACCGAGGAAGATTATTGGAATAGCTATACTATAAATGGAACACCTGAAGAGCAATCTCAATGGGATTTTCTTACAAGAGAAATATTTGTGAGTTCTTATGGGCTTGCAAAAATCGAGTTTTATAATGGTGTTATTAATCGTTATAATCAATTGATAACTTCTATGGGAGATTCGAATATTGCTCGTAATGGTATGACAAAGGACGGGGCTTTGCTAAAAATTGAGGAATATCAAAAACTAAAATTGGCAGAAGAAGATAAAATTCTTACAATTGGTTTTGATATGTCGAATGTATTTTTCGCATTGGGGTCTCAAGCCATAGCCGAAAAGCAATATGAAAAAGCTATTAAAATGTTTGAACGTGTTGTTGAGCTTGAAAAATTGGTGTATCCTGCCTATTTTAATTTGACAGCAAGTTATGAGTATTTGGCAAGAAGTCCTGAAACTCCTTATTCGGAAGAGAAAGGATATTTAGAAAAAGCAAAAGAAACTCTTGAAATGGCTAAAGCTACGTTTTATAGAGGACGTGATATTGGTGATGATGCTCGTAATAAAAATGGTAATTTCCAGCAGGTGAACCAGTATTTAAGTCGAATAGAGCTTCAAATGACTACATCAAGAGAGCAAGCCGATTCTATAAAAGAGCAGGCAATTAATGAAAATTCATTTGATAGTTATAATTCTTATGCTAACTTTGTGTATCAAGGAAGGCAAGATGTTGACGCTACTTTATGGGCTAAACTTGAGGCGCTAAAAAGAGCCACAACTAAAGATCAAAAACTGGCAGTTACAAAGGAAATATCAATTTTATATGCTAATGTTGGTAATACTCCAATGTCTTTGTCTACACTTAAAAATGCTATGACTTCTATTACTGGGCTTACTAGAGTTGACATAGAAGGTATTGAATTTGATTTGGCTAGTACGTATTTAAATCTTAAACAATTTAATGAAGCAAGGTCAATATATATTAAATATACAAATGAAATATCTCAAAATGGGGCATTCGCGATATATGCACTCGGACATATTGCTTTAGAAGAAGGTAATACCGAAGAGGCTTTGATTATATATAATGGTTTTGATAAAATGTTGCCATTAACTGCGACAAATCAAAATGTGGCAGCGCTTAAGCAAGAGATTGATAATAGAAAAGCACAGATTCTAAATTATTTGAATCAGCCTAGATAGTTTTTAAATAATGGAGAGATAAGTTTAGAGAGTACTTAAAATAATTTCGAAGAATATAAATTAGCTATAACTATAAGGTTGCATGAAAAATATTTGTTTTTTGTGTAACCTTTTTTAATTTTAAATGAAATATTTATTTTTTTGTTATTTTAATCTTGATTATAAAATAATTATGACTATACTTTAAACAATAAGGATTTATTCTATAGTGAATATTTTTTAATTAATGTTAAATAAAGGAGTATACAATGAAGTTAGAAGTTGGTAACTTTAATGTAAAAGACGTCATATTTGGTAGTAAAACGCAGTATGACAACTCGGTGCTTACAATTAACAAGGAAGAAGCTTTGGCTTTAATTTGTGAGGATTCTCATGTAACTGAAGCTGATATTGTAATTGTTAAGCCTGGTGATATGGTGAGAATTGTACCTGTAAAAGATGCTGTTGAAGCTCGCTGTCGTCTCGATGACAAAACAGTTTTTCCCGGTGTTTTAGGCGATATTCATCAGAGTGGTGAAGGAACTATTCATGCTATAAAAGGTATGAGTGTTTTGGGAGTTGGCAAACATTGGGGTGGGTTTCAAGATGGTTTAATCGATATGGGAGGAGAAGGTGCTAAGTACACTTATTTTTCTCAAACTATAAATGTATGTCTTGTTCTTAATACTGATGAGACTTTTGAACATAATGAGCAACAGAAGAAAAATAAAGCTATTCGTTGGGCTTCAATGATACTAGCTGAATATTTAGGTAAAACAGTTAAAACTAAAAAACCTGATACTACGGAAGTATTTTCGTTAGAAAGTGTTACCGATTCAAAAAGAAATGCTAGCCTTCCAAAAGTTGTTATGGTTTTACAAAGCCAGTCTCAAATGGAAGAAGCAGGTTATAATACATTTGTTTATGGATGGGATGCGAACAAAATGCTTCCTACATTAATTCATCCAAATGAAGTTTTAGGCGGAGCAATTATTTCTGGTTCATTTATGCCTTGTTCATCGAAGTGGTCTACTTTCGATTATCAAAATTTCCCAATGATTAAAAAACTTTATAGTGAGCATGGAAAGTCAATTAATTTTCTAGGTGTCATTTTATCTAATCTTAATGTTGCTTTAGAGCAAAAACAGCGTTCATCTCTATTCGTTTCTCAAATAGCTAAAAACTTAGGTGCAGATGCTGCAGTAGTGGCTGAAGAAGGTTATGGTAATCCTGATGCCGACTTCATTATTTGTTTAGCAGATTTAGAAGATGCTGGTGTTAAAACTGTAGGTCTTTCAAATGAATGTACTGGACGTGATGGTGCTTCTCAACCTTTAGTTACTCTTGATATTAAAGCTAATGCTATAGTTTCATGTGGTAATGTATCTGAGATGATTGAGCTACCTGCTATGCCAGTTGTTGTCGGAGAGCTTGAGTCTTTGGCACGTGATGGACTTTCAGGTGGTTGGAACAATGATGCTATATTAGGGTCTTCTGTAAGAGCAGATGGTTCTATAATTATGGAAAATAATGCTATGTTCTGTGGTGACCGAGTCGTCGGTTGGTCTACAAAAACTATGGCAGAGTTTTAAGATTTAGGAGAAAATAAATGAAAAAAGCTATTTTATATATAAATCAATTTTTTGCTGGTGTTGGTGGGGAGGAAGATGCTAATTTCAAGCCTGAAATACGTGAAGGTGCTTTAGGGCCTGGACTTGCATTGGCTAAGGCTGTAGAAGGTCAGATAGAAATTACTCATACTGTTATTTGCGGTGATAACTATATGGGTGAAAATCTCGAGGTTGCTACAAAAGAAATTTTGGCATTACTCGAAGGTAAAAAGTTTGATATTTTCTTTGCAGGCCCTGCATTTAGAGCAGGTCGTTATGGTGTTGCTTGTGGAGAGATTTCTAAGGCTGTAAAAGCAAAATATGATATTCCAGTTATATCGTCTATGAATGATGAGAACCCTGGCGTTGAGATGTTTAAACGTGATGTTTATATTTTCAAAGGTGGAGCATCTTCAAGGGCAGCTAAAGATGACACTGCTGCTATGGGTAAGTTTGGAATTAAACTTCTGAATAATGAAGAATTGTATCCTGCGGTAGTTGAAGGTTATTTTGGTCGTGGTGTTAGAAAACAGGTCTTTACTGAAAATAATGTTTTAGCGACTGACCGTGTTTTTGATATGCTTATGAAAAAAATTAATGGTGCTGATTATTTAACTGAACTTGTAATTCCTAAAAAAGATTTAGTTCCTATCGCACCTGCTGTTAGTAAAGAAGAATTATCGAAAATGGAAGTTGTGATTATTAATAGTGGTGGAATTGTCCCTGTTGGAAACCCAGATAGAATTCAATCAGCTTCTGCTACCAAATGGGGCAAATATGATATTTCAAAAATGGACAGGTTAGTAGCTGGGGAATATCAAACTATTCATGCTGGTTTCGACCCTGCTGCTGCTAATAGTGATCCTAACAGAATTGTACCACTTGATGCTATGCGTGCTTTTGAAAAAGAGAAAAAAATCGGGGGAATATTTAAATATTTCTATTCAACTGTTGGTACTGGTACTACACAGGCTGAAGCTGCTCGTATGGCTCGTGAAATTGCAGCTGAACTTAAAGAGTCGGGTATTAAAGTTGCTTTACTTGTATCTACCTGAGGAACTTGTACACGTTGCGGTGCAACGATGGTAAAAGAAATCGAGAGAGCGGGTATTACGATTGTTCAAATTGCTAATTTAATTCCTGTTGCGATGACTGTTGGTGCTAACAGAATGGTTCCTGCCATATCTATCCCTTATCCTTTGGGTGACCCTGCTACAACTGAAAAAGAGCAGTGGGACTTGCGTTATCACAGAGTAGGGGTTGCTTTAGATGCTTTGACTACTGATATAACAGAACAAACTGTATTTAAGGTTAAAATATAATTTTATAATACTGTTTATGACTTTGTCTAATATATATAAGATTTAGAGAGATTTTCTTTCTAAGTCTTGTGTATATATAAAAAATGGGGACTAACAAATTTTATAATTGGTTCTTATTTTAGTTTAGAAGATATTCAAAAATTTATTGAACTTAAACTTATATTTTGAGTAAACATTTAAGTCTGTGGGTGTTCTGTAGATTTTTAAAAATAATTTGGAGTTATATTATGGATAAAAAAACTGGAAAATTTAATGCTACTTTTGTTATTTCTCTTTTGTTAACATTTGTTGTTGTAATATGGGGATGGCTTTCACCAGAGACTTTTGAAACTTTAGTGAACAAGTTGTTGGGTACAATTACTACAAACTTTGGATGGCTTTACGTGCTTGCTATGACGTCTTTTGTTATATTCTGTTTATGGATAGGATTTATTAGTAAGTATAAAAATATGAAATTGGGTGATCCTGATGATGCTCCTGAATATAGTTTTATGTCTTGGTTTGCTATGTTATTTTCAGCGGGTATGGGAATTGGTTTAGTATTCTGGGGTGTTGCTGAGCCTTTAAATTACTATGTCGCACCTTTTGGTGTTGCCCCTGCGACTCCTGAAGCTTTTAGTTTTGCCATGAAAAAATCATATCTTCACTGGGGGTTGCACCCTTGGGCTAATTATGGAGTTTTGGCTATGGCTTTAGCTTATATGCAGTTTCGACATAAAAAGCCAGCATTAATAAGTAGTGTTTTTATTCCTTTATTTGGAGAAAAAATTACAAGTGGTTGGATTGGTAAGTCGGTTGATATTTTAGCGATATTCGCAACTATTGGAGGAATTGCAACTTCATTAGGTTTAGGAATATATCAAATTAATGGTGGACTAAATTATATATTTGGTGTGCCTGAAACTGGCTTCGTTCAAATTATTATTACAGTTGTGATTACAATAATATTCATCGGTGCTGCCGTTTCTGGTCTTGATAAGGGTATTCAATTTGTTTCCAAACTAAATGTTGTCATTGCTATCGCTGTAATGCTTGCTTGTTTTTTAGTTGGCCCCAGTTTGAAAATTCTTAGAGTTTTAGTTGAAAGCACTGGTAATTATTTATACACATGGTTTCAGAATACTTCAGAAATTGGAGCATATTCAGAGACTAAGTGGTTTGGTACTTGGACTTTGTTTTATCATGCTTGGTGGATTGCATGGGCTCCATTTAGTGCTACGTTCATAGCAAGAATTTCAAAAGGACGTACATTAAAAGAGTTTGTTATGGGTGTTTTATTAGCACCTGCTTTAACTAGCTTTGTATGGTTTTCTATTTTTGGAACTATGGGTGTTGATTTAGGAATTGATGTAGCTAAAGAAGCTATAGTTTCTACCTCGACAGCATTATTTGTTGTTTTAGATTATTATCCTTTAAGTATGGCGATATCGAGTGTTATAGTTGTTTTACTATGTACATTCTTTATCACTTCGGCTGATGCGTCAACATTTGTACTTGGAATGCTTAGCTCAAATGGGACACTACATCCGCCAATTGCTAAAAAAATTATATGGGGTGTTTTACAGTCGGGGCTTGCATTGGTGCTTATGGTGGGAACAACTAATGGACTTCAAATGTTGCAGGCGGCTTCAATTGCCACGGCATTACCGTTTGTTTTCATTATGATACTCGCCATGGTAGCTTTGCTTAAGGTGTTGCGACAAGATTATAATTTAGATAATAAAAATATATAGAGATATATTATTTAAAAACTTTAACGTAAGGCTTTATATTTTAAGGTCTTACGTTTTTTTATTATAATATACAATTTATTAATTGACATATTGTTTTATGAATATTACAATGATTACTAATAACTGCATCAATTGGAGATTTTTATGTTTAAGACTTTATCTATTTTGTTTGTTTCTCTTTTATTACTTGTTTCTTGTGGGGATGGTAGTAAAGGTCGATATAAAAATATTAATGCAGAAAAAGCTGTTAATTTAATTAATCAAAACAAAAATCTAATTATATTAGATGTTAGAAGTGATCAAGAGCATGGAGTTGATTCTATTCTTGAGTCTATTAATATCGATATTTTTAGTACAGATTTTAGATCACGATTAAGTTATTTGGATAAAAATAAAGAATATCTAGTATATTCAAGGAAACCAGAAATATCTGAAAAAGCAGCGGTTACAATGTATGACTTGGGATTTAGAAATATTTATAATGTTGACGCTAGTTATGAAGAGTTTTCATTATTATTTAGAGCGCAGTAATTTTTATAAAGGATTTAATTATGTTAGTTGATTATAAAACAATTGAAATTCAAGATGTTATCGATATCATAAAAACAAAAAATGACGATTTAATTATCTTGGATGTTAGAACAAAAGAAGAATTTGACTTGGGTAATATCGATGAGTCGATTAATATCGATGTTATGGGAGCTTTGTTTGCAGATAATATTGATGTTTTAGATAAAAATAAAACCTATTTAATTTATTGTAAAGGTGGCAAACGTTCGAAACAAGCTTCAGATATAATGTTTAATTTGGGGTTTAAGAATATTTATAATTCGGCTTTAGGTTATAGCGATATTATTAAAAAATTAGATTTAAAGTAGAATTATTATGAAGTTTATATTTTTAATGTTATCGTCTATCATTTTTATATCTTGCAGTAGCGAGTATCTTGGTGAAAAAGAAAATAATGATTCTATTGAAAATGCACAGAGTATTTTGTATGGAGTCATCGGTAATATTGACGGCAATGAAGATAAGGATTTTTATGCCTATGCTGTAGCTTCAGAGACTTCGCTTGACTTTGAATTAGACACGCCAATTGATAAGCCTATGGCTATTGGTATTTATGATTATTCAGGCAATAGAATTAAATATTTAAATGAGCCGTATAATGATGGCTTTAATACTAAAGATGATATTGTTACAACGGTTATAAGAGATATTTATATTGAAACTTTTTATGGGGCTTCAAATTATTATATTTCAATTGAACCTATGAATGAAAACACTAATTATGATAAAGTAGATTATCTTTTAAGAGTTAAAGAAAAAGACTATGAAGAAAATTTAGAAAAAGAGCCCAATGATAATAAAGATGATGCTCATATATTTTATTTAGATTCCACAAATGATTATTATTCGATAAAAGGATATTATAATCATATTACTAATGAACTTGTCAAAAAAAAGGGTTTTAAAAATGCTGAAATTGATTTTTATAAACTCGAAAACAAATCGAAACTATTTTTATTCACTCATATAACTTTATCGAGTATTCCTTCAATTGATTCGTCTATATCGATTTATGATAAAAGAGGTCAATATGTAATGACTATAGATAGTAATATTGTTGGAGACGGTGAGAGTGTTGATAAATTATTGCTGACCCCTCAAAATAGTTATTATTTAATAGTGAGTGCTACAAATAAAAATAATATAATTCCTTATAACCTGACCATTTCAACATCGGAGCTTTATGACAATAGAGAATTTGAACCTAATAATAGCATTGCTGTATCTCAATTTGTGAAGTTTAATAATAGATACAAGGGTTCGATTGATTTTCTAGGTGATAAAGATTATTTTGCATTTAATATTTTTGAAAAGACATCTGTAAAATTATCTTATTATAGAATAGATTCTGAAAATTTAAGAATAAAATTGATAGATCCTCTTCATCAAACTATTCTTGAGTTGTCTGAAAATAACGAAGAAGAAACTCTTGAACTTGAAAAAGGAATTTATTATTTATTCTTTGAAAATAAAACTATAAAAAAGAAGGGTGAGTTTAAAACTTTACAATATGAATTTGATGTGTCCCCAATTGGAGAGGATTATGAGTTTAATTTATAGTATCAATTGTTGAAGACTAAAAGTATGAAAAAAGTGTAATTAAAATATAGTCAGATACTAATATAAAAACGAAACTATAAACAACACTGCTAGTAGTAGCTTTTCCAACGCCTTCAGCTCCACCTTCAGTTTTGAATCCAAAATAGCAAGATAAAAGCATTATTATAGCACCGAATACAGTTCCTTTAATAATACTACCTATAAAATCTTTAAGTAGAATTACATCAACTGCATTTTTTACATAATAAAAAGGGTCGGTATCCAGAACAAGCAATGAAACTATAGCACCACCTAAAATACCAATGACATCTGCAACGATTGTAAGCATTGGAAGTGCGATGAGTCCTGCCCAAAAACGTGGAACAGCGACATATTCGATAGGGTTGGTATATAATGTTTTTAGAGCATCAAGTTGCTCACTTATTTTCATAGTTCCAATTTCAGCAGTAACAGAGCTCCCGACTCTGCCAGCGAATACAAATGCTAAAATGAGAGGAGATAATTCTGTAACCATAGACTTTCCAACCATGCCTCCCACAAACTGCGATATCCCCATTATGACAGAATCGAGTACTACAGCTATTTGAAGTGCCATAACCATTCCTAAAAATAGGGAAGTAAAAGCTGCAACTAAAAATGACTGCACACCAAATTTATATATTTGATCTATTAATAATTTAAATGAAAATGATTTTTTAAATGTATATTTCATTGTGTCAAGAAATAGTTCAGCGAAATCACCGATATTATTTAAGATATTAGTGCTGTTTTTTAATATCGATTTTTCTAATGTAGATAATGCCATATCTTATCCTTAAAACATAAATTACTGTTGATACTGTTCCGTTTCTTTATTTGTAAATCTAGTTAGACTTGAAGTAAATGTTAGTGGCAAGCTTTCTAAAATGGAACCATTCCTATGCTTTGCTACAATCAACTCAACTTCACTATTATTCGAATTAATTGTCTCAGTAGTTTCAGTTGCACCCTCTTTTTTTCCGGGTTTATATCTATGTAGAAACATAACTAAGTCAGCATCTTGCTCTATCGATCCAGACTCTCTCAAGTCAGATAGTCTTGGTTTATCTTGCCTTGCTTCAACACCTCTTGAAAGCTGTGCTAATGCTATAATCGGAATATTAAGCTCTTTAGCTAAGGCTTTAAGTCCTCTTGATATTTCTGCAACTTCTTGCTCTCTTGAACTGAATGATCTTTTTCCTTGATTACTTCCATGCATAAGCTGTAAATAATCTACCATTATAATTTTTAATTCGACATCAACACCAGTAGTTCTTTTAATTTCCATAAATTTATACTTCATCTGGCGAGCTTTTCCACGAAGTTGCATTATAGTAAGCTGACTCGAATCATCTACTAATAAATTAGCTTTCGATAAAGTATTAAAAGTCATACCGAGTTTGTGCCAATCATCTTTATCAAACTGGCCAGTACGAATTTTATTTGAGTTTATGCCAGCCTTACTTGATAAAAGACGTTCAGCAACTTGCATCTTACTCATTTCAAGAGAAAATAAACCTATGCCAAAATTCATGGTCTCGCTATTTTTTATAATATTTTCTATCACATTTAGAGCGAAACTCGTTTTACCCACCGAAGGACGAGCTGCAAGAATTATAAGATCAGACGGCTGAAAACCATGCGTAACGGCATCAAGGCCATCAAATCCAGAAGGAATACCTGTGATATTATTTGAATTTTGATTTTGACTTCTAGTCTCAAGTGTAGTAATAGCTTCGTATATAAGTTCTTTTATCGTAGAAAAATCATTTTCAAGTCGTCTTTGAGTGACTTCAAATATTTTTTTCTCGGCGTAGTCGGCTATTTCTTTGGTTTGTTCATCGCCTGCTTCATATGCTGATTTTTGAATATCTTGAGTAGCGTAAATAAGTTCACGTAGAAGTGACTTTTCTGTGATGATATCGACATAGTACCCAGCATTTTGTGGAAAAGAACTTCCATCTATGATACGCATCAAGTATGCTTCGTCGTTTTGAACACCTTCAAGTAAATGATTTTCTTTTAGGTATCGTAAAAAAGACTCAGCATTAACTTCAATAGTCCTGTTATTCATAGCGAGAATACTTTCGTAAATAATACGATTACGCTCGCTATAAAAATCTATCGGTCTTAGCTTCGATTGTGCAACAGATATCGCCATCTGACTTTGAAGCATAGTTCCTATTAAAGCCTCTTCAGACTCAATAGAGCATGGAATACTCTTTATCATAGATGAAGTTTATCCTTAAAAATATATATTATTACAATATTTATTTTTATTGTTCTAAAGCTACAGTCTCTTCAACTTGAACTTCAAGAACAGGCTCTTCTACTACAGTTTCTTCTTCTTTTTCTATGTTTATAACATTGATTTTGATGTTAGCATTAACAGAGTGGTAAAGCTTAACTTCAACTTCATATTTTCCAAGGTCTTTAATATGGTTATCCATATGTACATCACGTTTGTTAATTTCAATGCCTTTTTCTTTCAAAGCATCGACAACAACTTGTTGACTTACAGAACCATAAAGTTTACCATTGTCAGCAACTTTCATAGGAATAGTTAGAGTAATTTCTAAAATTTTTCCCTTTAAAGCTTCAGCTTCCATAACTCTTAAAACACGTTTCTTTTCAAGATTTTTCTGCATCTGCTCAAGAGTGCGTAGGCTAGCTTTGTTTTTGACAACCGCTATTTTTCTAGGAATAAGAAAATTTCTAGCGTAGCCATTTTTAACTTTACATATATCACCCTCATAGCCAAGAGTTTTGTAATCTTTTTGCAAAATAATTTCCATAATTGTATCTCCCGATTAAAATATTCACTATCGTAAATTAGTGAAGTTTGTATAAAATCACGTCATAGTATATCATGACGACATATAATTTGCAATACTTTTAATTAATAAACTAAAAAATTGATGTAGTCAATCATCTTAGTTACAAATCTATCGCAATTTTTGCAATTAACTGATGAGTTCACCCGTTTAATTAGTAAATCATGATATAATGCTATAGTCATTTCGTTTATTAATTCGATTTTATCTGTATCTAACTTTTCTTCTATAAAAAACTTTTCTAATATTATTTTATTTCTTGTAAATAGGCTTCCACTCGATAAAATTGTATAAATACCGTTATTCGTAATTTCTATGTCTTCTGGAAATATTTCATAATATTCTTTAATTATAGAGTTGAGTGATTGACTATGTTTGCTAAAAAATATTTTATAAAATGCTTTTGGATACTTGCAAGAATTATTGCAAAACAGTCTCCACATTTCAAAAAATCGTTCTTTTTCTGACCCCATTTTTGGCAGTTTCTCTATACATTCTAAATTGTATGATTTAAAGTATTTAAGCGATGCAAATAAAATTAAATGATCTAAATCTTTAAAATAATTATACAATGTAGCACTATTATAGCCAGCTAAATCGGCAACACTTCGCAAAGTTATGCCTTCAAGATCATTTGTTTCCATGATTCTTTGTGCTGCCTCAATAAAATATATGAGGATTCTTTTCTTTTTTAGCTCTTTATTAGTCACAAAACATTCCATTTATAATTAGCACTTTTAATCGATTATAATGTGAAGAAGTATAAAAGTCAATGAAAATCATGTGATATAATTAATTATTTATGCAGTATCTGAAAGTCTAAACATATACATTTTTCTGTTTCTGATTTAACTGTATAATTATTATTTATTTTATTATCTGAAAAATCATTCATGAATACGGCTATTATTTCATTATTTTTTTCAACAATTGGTATATCATCCCTCATTTTTATTGGTACTTTGCTGTTTATCAAAATCTTTCTTATACTTTTTTTTGTTCCATCAGGATGTGATATCAAAAAATCGCCGTCTTTTCTTTTGCGTATATTTATTGGATACTCTGAATTTATATATATTTTATTTTTATCTTTTAAATCGATTATTTCTTTTTTTATTTCTATTATTTTTGCTGTGATTAAAATTTTATTAAATGAATAATTTCCATCATTTTCTATAATAATATCAGATATATTTTTTTCATTATTTTTTTCTGTTATTTTTAATATTGAATATTCTTTAATTATCAATTTATTGTCGAAAGTAGAGCTAATATTTGGTTTGTCTGAATTTATTATTTTTTTTATTTCTATTATTCGTTTTGCTGTAGCTTCGATATTATTTTTTATCAGAAATTTTATTAAAACTTTATTTTGAATTGTCTTATTATATTTTTTTATTAAATCAATTTTTAGAGTCGATTTATTTTCTATAACATTTTTATAGCAAATAGATATTTTTTTTCTCAAATACTTTGTTTCGTCATATACTTTGTTTGTGAAATTTATAATATTATCTTTAGCATTTGAGTTAATTTCAGTCATTACAGGAACTATTTGATTTCTTATTTTATTTCTTCTATACAAATTTTTACTATTAGTGATATCATTTCGATACTCAACATTATTTTCTTCGGCAAATTGAATAATCTCATTTTTATAGCTATATATTAAAGGGCGTAGAATATGTTTAAATTTTTCTTTCATTGAAATTGATATCGATGAGCCAGCACCTCTACACATTTTATAAATTATAGTTTCAAGTAAATCATCTTTATGATGGGCTAAAAGTATGTAGTCAAGTTTTTCTTTTTTTCTAATTTCTTTATAAAATATATATCTATCTTCACGGGCTTTAAGTTGTAGGTTAATACCCTCGCCATAAGTTGTGTTATCGATTTCTTTTACAAAAATTTTAGTGTCATTATTTTTCGCTTGTTTTTTAGCAAGTTCTCTATCTTTTATAGCATCCTCGCCACGGAGATTATAATTGACATGCATAAGAAATATATTAAAATTATATTCTTTTTTTATTTTGTTCATCACATAGAATAAAACAGATGAGTCGACGCCAGCAGAATAGCCTATGCCGATGTTTTTCTTATTTAAATCTAGTTTATGATTTTTGATATATTCTTTTGTGTTATTTATTATATATTCAGTAATATTTTTTTTATTTTTTCTCATTTGATATTGTTATCATATTTTGAGAATTTTTTCAAATCGTGAAG
>CAMQVF010000018.1 GCA_947038115.1 uncultured Spirochaetia bacterium | reverse complement strand
ATCTACACAGGCGAAGACACTCTTTCCCTACACGACGCTCTTCCGATCTAGGGTCTAAATTTGCCCTTTTTCTTGTATCTTTTTTTATAGACTCAATATCAACACCATTAAGATCGGTTGGCGTTTTATTTCCTTGAATATCTTCTTCAAGTTGTTTAGTTTCTTCTATATCTTTTAATAGTTCTTGATCAATATCAACACTAATAGATATTTCTCTGCCCATAGATGAGCTTATATATTGTTCAATCTTTTTTAATTCATTTTGTTTAATATAATTAGCAGCGGCTTCTCCAGCACATACTATTATTGCAGAATTTTCAGATTCTTCTAAAAATATACATTGATCTAAAAATGTAGATAGTAATATTTTACTATTATCTTTAGAAATTTCATCTAAAAAATCTTTCCAATATGTTTTCATTATAATTATACTTTCACAATATTTTATTTTTCAGTTGTCTCGTCAGTACTTGCTGGCACTATTGCGATATCGCTTACTTTCGCACCTGCATTAAGATTAACTATTTTAACCCCACGAGCATTTCTTCCTAATTCAGATATAGCCGATGACTTCATTTTTATAGTCATATCGTCGGTAGTTACAACCATTATATCATCAGTAAGTCCAACAGTTTTTACACGAGCAACACCACCAGTTTTGTCGTCAAGTTTAATATAAATCTGACCTTGTCCGCCACGTCCTTTGACATTAAACTGTTTAGAAGATAAACGTTTACCAGTTCCGTTTTCAGTTATAACTATAAGTGATTCGCCTTTTTGTAAAGCATTTCCAGATACACATAAGTCATCATTCAAAAGTGTAATTCCTTTAATACCACCAGCGACACGACCCATTTTACGAATTTTTTCTTCAGTAATTCTTAAAGCAAGTCCATTTCTTGTAGTCATAATAAAATCATCACCTGACTCAACAATGGCAACATCAACAAGTTTATCATCTTGATGTAGATTCAAAGCTAAAACTCCACGCTTCTTGGCGTTCTCTAAATGTTTAAGCTCCATTTTTTTAATACTACCATGTTTTGTAACCATTATTATATTATGTTTACCTTCAGCATCACGAACTGTAAAACAACTTGTTATAGTTTCTTCTGGTGCTAAGTTTAATATAAATTTAATACTTTTACCTTGAGCTATTTTAGCCATAGAAGGTATTTCATGAACTTTCATCCAAAACGCTTTACCTCTATCTGTGAAAATATACAAATAATCTTTAGTAGAAGCAGAGAACATATGTTCGATATAATGTTCACCTTGTTGTTTTCCACTTTGAACACCGACGCCACCACGCCCTTGAGTTCGATAGCTTGATGCATTCACACGCTTAATGAAACCTTGAGTAGTAATCGAAACAATAACATCTTCGTCATGAATAAGGTCATCATCAGCCATTTCTAAATCATCTGATTTACCTATAATTTCACTGCGTCTGACGTCACCATATTTTTTTGATATATCATTAAGATCATTTTTTATTAGATCAAGAATTTTTTGAGGATGTGCTAACAAGTCTTTACAATATGCGATAAATTCGCTAAGTTGTGCTAATTCTTCTTCGATTTTGAATTTTTCTAATGCAGTAAGTCTTTTAAGTGGCATGTCTAAAATAGCTTGTGCTTGCTTTTCAGACAATTTTAAAGCAGCTATAAGTTTATTTCTAGCCTCTTCAGTGCTGTTACTTTCACGAATTAATTTTATGACTTTCTCAATATTAGCTTGAGCTATTAACAAACCTTCTAATATATGAGCTTTTGCTTCAGCTTGCCTCAAGTCATATTTAGTACGCTTTGTTATGACATCAACTCTATGTTTTACAAAAAGAGACACAAGCTCTTTTAGGTTTAAGACTTTAGGTTCGCCATCGACTAATGCGAGGTTTATAATACCAAATGTAGTTTCTAAATCGGTATGTTTAAATAATTGATTCAAAACAATACGAGAGTTTACACCTCTTTTTAGTTCGATTATAAGTCGAATACCACCTCTATTGCTCGACTCATCACGAACATCAGAGACACCTTCAATTTTACCAAGTTTTACAAGTCCAGCAATTTTTTCATGCAATGACGATTTAACAACGCCATAAGGTAATTCTTTAACTATAATAGCTTCACGATCTTTTCTTATTTCTTCTAACTCAAGACGTGCTCTAAGTTTTATTCGGCCTCTACCTTTTAGATAAGCTTCTTTTATACCTTCTTTACCATATATAATTCCTGATGTTGGAAAGTCAGGCCCTTTTACATATTTCATTAAATCGGTAATTTCACAATCAGGATTTTCAATATAATGCGATATTGCACTGATTACTTCTTTTAAGTTATGAGGAGGCATATTTGTAGCCATACCAATAGCAATACCCATGCTTCCATTAACTAGAAGTTGAGGAAAAGATGCAGGTAAAACAGAAGGCTCATCTCTTGAATCATCAAAGTTAGATGTAAACCTTACAGTTTCTTTTTCTATATCTTCAAGCATTTCATATGCAAGTTTAGTCATTCGAGCTTCAGTATAACGCATAGCAGCAGGTGGATCATCATCGATAGATCCAAAGTTACCTTGCCCGTCTACTAAAGTATAACGGAGAGAAAAATCTTGTGCCATTCTGACCATTGTATTATAAACGGCAGTATCTCCATGCGGGTGATAATGCGCTAAAACTTGTCCGACAGTTGCAGCCGACTTTTTATATGGTTTATCATGTGTGAGGTTTGCGTCATACATAGTGTAAAGAATTCTTCTATGTACAGGTTTAAGCCCATCTCGTACATCAGGCAATGCTCTTGACACAATAACACTCATCGCATAAGTAAGATATGACTCTTTAAGTTCTTTTTCTATAGCGACAGGGTCTACTCTTTTTAATATATCTTTTGTTAATGTTGAATATTTCGGTTCTTCGTTGCTGTTATTATCAATTTTTTTAGATGACATTATATTTTTATCCTTGAAAAAAATATTTTATTTTCGGAGTTCATTATAGCATGTTTGCCAATAAGTAGCAACAAAATAAGATATTCAAGAATTATATATCAACAAATATTTAAAATAGAATGCTTAGTTCTGCACCTAAAAATGATTGATTCTTGAAATATGTAGTCGCACCACGTCCTCTTTGATACATATATTTAAGGCTTACAATGTAGCGATAAAACTCAACGCCTATGGCTGTGCTAACTGCTGGGTGCCATTGTTCTTTTATTAAATTATTTTCATCCAAATCATCATAAATAGCTGCTATATTAAAACCTGCTATCAAATTAATATCATATTTTATTGAGAGTGGGTATCTATAATCAACACCTACATGCCCTTTAAATAATGGAACACCATTGCCTGATGAATTATAAGTACCTTCTGCACCACCGTAAATACTTAATCCTTTGTTATCATAATAATAGACATTTAATGCGAATAGTTCATAACTCGATCCTTTTGTAAAAGTGCCTTGAAAGCCGTCCACATAATGGGTCGATTGATGATACACTGGATATATTCTAATTTTCATATTTAAGTCGGTGAATCCATTAACCCATAAATCGATATAGGGACTGAATTGTCCAGAAAAATCATATACATGAAATTTAGGAATATTATCTCCAAACATCAAAACTTCAATAGCACCAGCCACACCAACTGCGAAATATTTATTTCTATAAAAAGCGACTTCTGTAGCAATTCTAGCGTCTACCGATATAACAACACTATTAAAATCCCAATCAGGATTTTGAGATATTTGTTTTAAAGTGCTTTCTATATCAAAGTTTTTATTAAAATAAAGTCTTGATATAAATGCTCTATTATCGAGCCAGCCGGTGTAGAATTTATCTGTTTCATAGTTTCTGAATATATGCATTTTCTCATTTGTTGCTTCTGTTTCTTGAGAATATATATTTAATGAAAATAAAAATATAAAAATCAAAGTTATTTTTTTCACTATGAAGACCTCATTATGTAATATTTATAGATAATCTTAAATGCAATTAATTTGAAATAAATGTTTAGTAAAATATGACATCATCATTTAAGATATAAACATAATATAATATACGATGATGTTTATTGCAATAATATATGTTTAAAGTATTTATATAAGTTTGACTTAAATGAGTTTAGATTTATATAAATAGATTTTTTTATATGCTTAAAATAAAAAGTTTGAGTGTAAAGCGTTATTTTGACGATTCTAGATGATAGTATAATATTTTTTAAGGCTATAGTTTATAATGAGAAAATATTTTTTAGTAATAATTGTGATTGCATTAATGATTATTTCATGTTCTAAAAATGGGAATATTGATGATAGTATTAGTGGTTGGCTTAATGATAATACATTTAAGATAACAGCCACTGGATATTCTAGCCCGGGTATTGTTGGTGATTCAAAAGAGATATCGAGCTATGATGCAGCTTATAAGTTGGCTTCTACTAAAATTGTTTATCATTTTTCGAAAGAGTTACCCATTAAAGTGGATGAAGTTAAGTTAAATGAAATAATTAATAATTATGGAAGTGTAATAGATTCTAAGTTTGTAGATAATAAATATGTTTATATAACAATACTTGTGCAGTATGACGATTTAAGAAATATATTAAAAAGTGGAAAAATTGATAGTTTGCTTAGGTGATTTTTTTTACTTGAATTTCTGCATATATATTCGCATTATATAGTTGATACATATTTCTACTTTTAGTAGTTTGATGTGTGATAATATTTATCAAATAGTTATGCTTATAAAAGTGAGGATAAAAACATAAAAATGAATATAAGAAAAATAATTAATGTAGGCTTAATGCTTATTGTATTGATATTCCCTTTGTATTCTCAAAGTGGCATCGAGCTTGGTGGATATGTAACCGCTGGCGGAAATATATCTTTTCCAACAGAAGGTATTAGAGATTTTGTAGAGGTTTCATCAGGGGTGGGGCCTTTGGGTTTTATAAGAAGTGAGGGAGGATTGAATATTTCTGGCGGTGGTCAAGTTGGCTACTATTTAGATTTAACTGGCGACTTTTCTGGAATGAGTTTTTTAGCAGATCTTGGGTTTGGCTATTCAACGTATTCGTCTAGGTCGATAATAACTAATTTAGTTCTCTCTACCGATTTTGCCATAGTTAATTTTACGCCTAAATTTTTTACATTTACAACAGGCGGTCTTATAAAATTTCACCTATTCAAAAGTTTTTCTATTGGGTTAGGTGGTGGTATAGAAAGCTTTGTTTCTGATGTTACAGCGACTATAAGAACAGAAACGGCGGACTTGAGTTCAAATACAACGACGAATATAACACTTCCAAATCCTTATAGTTTTATTCCTTATGCAAAAGTTACTCTAGAATATAATGCTTATCTGACAGGAAATTTAATTTTTCGAGCAGGACTTGGAATTAAAGCAGATCTCACTCCTTTGCTTGTCACGGTAGATACAGAATATTTACCTTTGGCGGTTAATGCGAATGTAATTTTTGGAGTTAGCTATTTATTTAGGATTTATCCTAGGTAATAATAATTTGTATAAAGTTATTATGATTAGTGAGAATGTTATTATTATAGAATATTTTATATCGATACTTATATCATATTTTAATATATTTAGTTCTGATATTTTTTCTGCCAGATTAATTAGTATTTTTGTCAATGCTTCTAGTGTTGCTCCAAAATAGGTTGATAGATTTGGCGAGAATACGTAGGTGAATATTGTTAGAAATGCTGTTATAAGTATTAAAAATGATAGAGGAATTGCAAAAATATTTGAGAGTACCGAGTTTAAATTTAGTACCGAAAAATAATACATACTCAATGGCATTATAAAAATATTTGCGGATATGCTTATAAAAATGCTTACTAGTACATAATTTAATATATTATTAATAATTTTATTTCTTGTTTTTATTTTATTTTCTATAAAGTTTGTATAAATTGGTAGTAGTGCTACAATTCCAAATGTCGCTAAAAATGAGAATTGAAAACTTATATCTCTGATTGAATTTGCATCTATTAATAATATAATAAGCCCAGCTAAAAAGAGTCCGTTTAATGTGTTTTTACTTCTATCAAAAAGCAGTGTAATTGTCAGGCATAAAATCATTATGGATGCTCGTACAACTGATACTGCGAAAAATGTTATGGGTAAATAAACAAAAAATGTTATTAATGTGGCAACGATAATTTTTTTATAAAGTGAGATGTTGAAACTACTGAGTATAAAAATAATTACACCATATATTATTGAAAGATGAAGCCCAGAGACCGCAAGTAGATGCGATATTCCTGCATTGCTAAAATTATCTTTTATTTCTTGTGGTACGATATTTTTATCACCTAAAACTAAACATTGAACAAGGCTATATTCTATCGGCGAAACTGAATGTGATAATGCTTTTTTTATAAAATTTCTTAAATATATATGATAACTTATAAAAGAATTTGCTCTTTTTATGGTTGATATATTGTCATAAGTATAAATACTGCTTACACCAAAAATCATTTTATTTTCTAAATTTTCTACTATTTTCTCATTTGTTATAATATTTCTGTATAAATTTATTTCAGAGTCTACTATTATTTTATCATTCACATCTAATTTTTTTAATGTAGAATTATATATTCGTATTTTTCCATAAACTTTATGCCAATTATCTCCATCATAAACGGAATAAATTTTAGCTTCATATCTTTCTCTAAGCATGAAAAGCCCATCATAGGCTGTAATTTCTGCTTCAAATGCTTTTATATTAGTATTTTCATATTTTAATAAACTATAGTCGATATAATTTTTAAGCTGAAGATTTGTATATAAATAGCCTATAAAAATTATTGAAATCATTAATATGAAAAAAGATATTGTAATATTATTTTTTTTTGCGAGTATTATCGAAATTATAAGTAGTGCTAATACTATAATCGATATAATTGTTATTGTGTTTTTATTTGTGTTTTGAAAAGTGAAAAAAGATAAAATACCTAAAACATAAAATAGTGTGATGTATATTATATATGTTAAAGGATATTTAAGCATTTGACTGCTATCTTTTGACTATGCCGTAAAATATTATCTGAATTAGAATATCTAAATCATTAGTATTCTCTGACATATTTTTATTTTGAGCCCATGTTATTTCAAAGCCTTTAATCGCTGCGAGTATTGAACGAATTAAGGTGTCTGGGTCTATTATTATAATATTTTTTTTGATATCACGTCTTAAAATCATTTTAATCGTATTATATTCTTCCTTCATAAAACGATTTCTGATATGTTCTATCAAAATAAGATCTTCCAAAATATCATTGTATAAAGCTTCGTAAAGGCTTGTGAGCCTTGCGTAACCTTCTTGTCTTGTAAGTATATAGGCTCTTAACTTTAGCTCGGTTGAGTCTGCTTTTTTTATAGCCTCATATAAAGCCTTTTTTAAATCAAGCAATTCATCTTCAGCTATCGCTATAAAAATTTCTTCTTTACTTCTAAAATAATGATATATACTGCTCTTCGATTTATGAACACCATTAGCTATATCATTCATAGATGTTTTTTTAAATCCATATCTTTTGAATAGCTCTTTACCAACTTCTATAATTTGTTCACGTGGGTTCATAATAACAGTCCTCAAATTAAATAGTATACATAATATTTAGTCTTGATAAAAAATAAAGCACGCTTTTATACGTGCTCTATTTAAATAATTAGTTTGTTATACTATTTTATAGTTGCGACAATCTCTTCATTTTTTACAATTAAATACTCGATATTATCTTGTTTAATTTGTATTCCAGCGAATTTTTCGTATATAACGATGTCGCCTTTTTTTACTTTTACATCTTCACAGTCGCTAATTTCGATAACTTCAGCTTTTTGAGTTTTTTCTTTAGCTGTCTCAGGTAAATATATTCCAGATGAAGTTTTGTCTTCTTGCTCAAGAACTCTTAAAAGAACTCGGTCACATAATGGTTTAATTGATGCCATGTAATTATCTCCTTAAAAAGTTTAATTGTTTTTAAATTAAGTTTAAAATTTATATATTGAAAAAGCAAAAAAGTCAATGTTTTAATTTAAAATTGCATATTTTGTATTAAACGTCTTATATCTTCTTGGTAGGTTGCTATATTTTCTATATTTTTTTTGTAGTATTGTACAGTTTATACGGTTTAATTTTGTAAAGCTATATTAAAATGAACTTGTAGTATTGATTTTTTTTAAAAATACAATAGTATTGATATCATGATTAGCAAAGAGCAGATTAATATTTTAATAATTGATGATGAGAAAGATATACTTACTACATGTCAAAGTGTTTTAGAAGATGAGGGCTATAAAGCTTTTTTGGCTTCGGATGACATTGAAGCTTTTAAGCATTTAGAAAATAATAACATAAATTTAGTTATTCTTGATGTTTGGCTTCCCAATATCGATGGACTTAATATTCTTAAAAGTATAAAATCTGACTATCAAAATTTACCCGTAATTATGATGAGTGGCCATGCTGGAGTCGAAACTGCAGTTAGAGCGACTAAACTGGGTGCTTATGACTTTTTAGAAAAACCTTTAAGTATTGATAAACTCTTGTCGTCATGTTCATTGGCGTTACAAAAAGAAGATGATATAAAAGTTGAAGTTTCTCACAAAGAAGAGAATATCAATTTATGTTCATCATCTGATAAAAAATATAAAGTTCGACAAAAGACAATTAAAAAAAGCATTGTAGTTTCTGGTTTTGCATTAATGGAGGGTAGAAAAACAGCCCTCACTTTACTTCCTGCTCAGCCTAATACTGGAATTGTTTTTATCGATATGAATACAAATACAAGAATTAAACTTAGCCCTGATAATATTTTAATAAAAGAGAAATCGGGACTTGTAAATTCTACTATATTAGTTAGTAAAAATAGAAGTATAAGAACTACCGAGCATTTTTTGGCAGCTCTTAATATGTATGGAATAACTAATTTAATAGCTCGATGTGACGGTGAAGTTCCAAATGTTGATGGCTCTGCTTTAGTATTTTGTGAGGCTTTAGAGAATGCAGGTATATTAGAACAAGATGACTATACTGATATTGTTGTAATTGATGATATTTTGAGTTATGGTAGTATTGATGATGATAGTAAGCCTTATATGATAATAAGTCCTTATGACGGCTTTGAGATAACCTTAAGGATCGATTTTCCTAGCCCCATAGGCGTGCAGGTGTTCACATATACTTACACCGATGCTGAACATTTTAAAAATGAAATTGGGATGGCACGTTCTTTTAATTCAATAGATAATATCGATTATGCTCAAAAACAAGGCATGGCTGGTAGTGGTCTCATAGGAAGCCATATTATATTGTGTGAAGGAAAAGTAATAAATACTAAGCTACATTTTGATAATGAATTTGTGAGACATAAAATTTTAGATATTATAGGTGACATGTTTATTCTTGCCCGAGGTATGAGATGTAAAATTAATGCTAATAGAACTTCTCATTCATTTAATCATCAAGTAGTTATGGATATTGCTAAACGTTATGTATAGTAATAATCTTATGCAATCCACTGGAATTTTAATTATAAACAATGCCACAAAATAATAAATCGATAGAAGATAAAAATAATATCTCCCTTTATTTTAATGATGCCAGAAGAGAAAATCTTTTAACCCGTGAAGAAGAAATGGCTATCACTAAAAGAATTCAGTCTGGCGATGCGGAAGCTCGTTCTATTTTAATTAAAAGTAATTTACGTTTTGTAATTACAATAGCCAAGCAATATCAAAATAGTGGGCTTGCATTAGAGGATTTAATCAGTGAGGGTAATGTCGGGCTTATCACAGCGGTTGATAGATTTGATCCAGACAAGGGCTTTCATTTTATATCTTATGCTGTCTATTGGATTAGACAAAGCATTCTAAGGGCTATAAATGAGAAATCAAGGCTTATAAGACTTCCTCTAAATAAATCTATGGAGATTATGGATATAGAGCGAATGGTTTATAATCTATATTACAAAACTGGGAAGACTCTTGATGTTGCTGAAGTTGCTGCGGCTTTAAATAAAAATGTATCAGATGTTGCTTATATAATGTCTCTTAATACTGAACATCTTTCGATTGAAACTTCGAATGATGTTGGAGATATGAAAAGTAAACTTATAGATATTATGGAAGATAAGAAGTCGAAGTCGGTTGAAGATAATGTTATCGACAAAGAATTTTTAGTAAAACTCAAAGAGGCATTACTAAGTTTAACTGAAACAGAGCAAGATATAATTAATGCACGTTATGGTATTAATCAAAATAAAAAGACTCTTAAAGAAGTTGGTGCGACTTATGGGCTTACGAAAGAGCGAATTAGGCAAATAGAAAAAAAAGCTTTAAGGAAAATGCAATCACAACGTTTTGCATCACTTAAAGATTTTTTATAGAATATTTTATTTATGCATAGCAAAACTTCAGGTCTTTATATACATATTCCTTTTTGTTCATATCGATGTCATTATTGCAATTTTTTTTCACAAATTAATAAGTCAGATAATGATTTATATTCAAACTATCTTAATTTTCTTATCAAAGAATATAAGCTTCATACAAAAAATATTAATCTTAATATTGATACAATTTATATCGGCGGGGGCACTCCTTCAGTCATTCCTTATAATTTATATAAATCTTTTTTTGATGAGCTTTTTAGCATGATTGATTATAGCAAAATAAAAGAATTTACTTTTGAAATAAACCCTGAGTTTTTAGATGATAATTTATTAAATCTTTTATCTTCTTATAAAAATATTAGAATATCTTTAGGTGTTCAAACTCTAAATGAAAAGTCGCTCAAATTTATAAATCGACAGACTACAAAATTAGATATTTATAATGCTCTTAAAAAACTTGAAAATTATAATGAACTAAATAAAATTTCACTCGACTTCATATGTGGGCTTCCATTTACAGATATAAATACTGTTTCAAATGATATTGAAGAATGTGTTAATTTATCGAGCAAAGTGAATCATATTTCGCTTTATTATTTAGAGCTTGACGGTAAAGAAAATCTTAAAAAGAAGTGGCATGATTTTTTGATGAATGAAGACGATGTAATAATTTCACATGATAATGCTTTAAATAAAATGAAAAGCCTTGGTTTTGATGGATATGAAATTGCTAATTTTGCTAGGAGTGAAGACACTAAGTCGAAGCATAATATTCATTATTGGAATTTAGATGATTATATAGGTTTAGGACTTTCGGCTTCTGGTTGTTATAATGATAAAAGATATAAAAATACTAGTTCTATAAAGCAGTATGAAGAGTCTATTAATTCTAATAATTTAGCATTTGATAGCTTTGAGTATATCGACATGAGTATAAAAGAAAAAGAGTTTATATTTTTATCGCTTAGACAATCATCAGGGATAATATTGAATGACTATAAAAAAATATTTAATACTAATTTCAAAGATAAATATAAGCATATTTTGAAATTACACATCGACTATTTTGATGAAAACGGTTTCAGTATTAAAACAAAAGATATATATAGAAATTATATCGATGAAATTAGTATTTTATTTTTTTAACTTTACTTTGCGTGAATTAAATCAGATTCAGGGATTAGATATCTTTCAGTAATTACAGATAATGCGCTATCTGGTTTCTTTAGCTCTTTAGCTCCACGAGTAATTGAGCATAAACTTGCATTAAGTCTCTTAGCCACTTCATACTGTGGTATTTTACATTTGAGTAATGTAACTATTTTTAGTCTCTGTCTTATCATGTCCATCTCATCGGGTGTGAATAATTCTATTAAGACATTCTCAATAAATAATTCATCCGTTTCTTTCGACAAAATTCTAGCCAACTGTTTCATTGTATCCTCCATAAATTTCTCCTCATTTCCTATATATATAGTCTAGTCTAAAAGTATTATTTTTTCAAGTATTTAACGCTTTTTTTTTATAGAAGTTAAATAATATAATTTCCGATAATGTACTTGTACTATATTACTAAAGAGAGCATTTATATATTATGAATATAAAATTAATTTTTTCGCTAATGATTGTATTGTCGTCTATAGCGTTTTCACAAAACAATAAAAGTGTTAGCAATGATTTTTTAAATACCATTTTACTCGATGAAGTGGGACGTCTTTATCCAATAGGAGAAGTCGATGATTCGGCATATTCGATAAGCGTTAGTTTTGACTTCAATTATTATAGACTTAATCAGCCAATAATGATGGAGATATCGATATATGCAAAGAAAGGTTCTGTAACATTTACAAATTCTTCTACAGTATTTGATAACTATCGATTTAATATTTATGATGCTAATAATAAAAAAGTAGAAATGTCTGATAATTATACATTATGGACATATAGAGATATTACAATTGAAAGCACCAATGAGGTTGCAAGTATAGTAACTCTTAGAGAGGGTGAAAGTTTTTCATATAAAATAGATTTAAATAATTGGTTTAATTTTGAGTCACAAGGTCAATATAAAATTGAAGGAATGTTTAATCCACTTCCAATATTGAGCCGTAATTTTTATGTTAAAATTGATACAGGAAATTTTTATCTCGATAAAGCCAATGCTGGGGCACCTCCAATCATCACACAAAGTATAGATAATGTTGTGCAAGAAGATTATATAGTGCCTTCTACAAAGCCACCTTATGATATTATTAATGATACATTGCGATCTATGCAAGATAGAGATTGGGATAATTACTTCAAAAATATGTATTTACCATCTATCATAAATATAAGTGTTCGATATAGAGATAAAATTAGAGAAAATTATAATGATATGAATTTAGATGACTTCACTACTGATGGGCTTGCTCAAACAGTGAAACGTTCTAGTTTAAGCTCTTTTCTAGCCACTCAATTTAATGATACACTTAGTATTCCTTTAATGCAGTCGAACTTTGGAAGTAATTTTGTCATTGGTTTAGAAAGTGCATTTAGTGATAATACTATAAGAAGTTTAGCATTGAAGTTTGAGATTTTATATCGAACAGCTATTCCTGAAGATAGAAAGCAGTTATTTGATGAGTTTAAGAATTATATAGTTTCATCTTATGATAGAGATGTTCGAATAGCTTTTATCGATGATATTAGAAAAAAATCTATGGAATCTAATTCTGATTCTGAGTATTATAAACAATTTTTAACTCTAATGCTAAACGAATATGAATTTGATACTACATATACTTTGTTAAATTATGAGATTGTGAAAACTGTAATTAAAGAAGAATATGGGCTTCAAACGGCTACTGTTGAAACTAGACTTTATCAAAGATTTTTCAACTTCGAGACGGGTAATATTTATCAGCCTACTATTAATCGTGTATTTGTTCTTAGAAAAATGGGTGCATATTGGTATGTAGTAAATTACTATGACTTCATTGATAGAAGTAGATATTAATAAAAAAATAAAATTAGTCGGAGTTTTTATAAATGACTTTTAAAGAATATATGTCAAATAGACTTATTAGTATTGAAGACAAACTTAATTCATCTTTTAAAATACCTGAACATAAAGTTGAAAATCAATTTATAGACATATTAAAATATCCAATTTTGGCAGGTGGAAAAAGATTTAGACCAATTCTCACACTACTTACAGCAGAGATGTTTGGCTTCGATTATAAAAAAGCTTTGAACCCTGCTTGTAGTATCGAGCTGATTCATACATATTCACTTGTGCATGATGACTTGCCTGCCATGGATAATGACGACTTAAGAAGAGGAATGCCTACTTGTCATGTGAAGTATGGATATGCCAATGCTATTTTGGCTGGCGATGCATTGCTCACACATGCTTTTGCTGTTTTGGCTGATACAGATGTTGACGGTAATATAATTAGGCGTCTATTTAAAGAGATTTCTTTTGCTTCTGGTGGTTATGGCATGGTTATGGGGCAGTATTTAGATTTAGCTTTTGAAAATTCTGGTATTGATTTTGAAATGCTTAAAAATTTACATGCTAAAAAAACTGGTGCTTTAATTAGAGCTTCTGTACGTTCTGGTGGAATTGTCGCTGGCATTGATGAGAGTGATTTAGAAAATATAAATATTTATGGCGACTCCATTGGTTTAGCTTTTCAGATTCAAGATGATATTTTAGATAAAATTTCAGATTCACAAACTTTAGGTAAAACTGTTGGCAAAGATGAATCGGCTGATAAACTCACGTATGTTAAACAATTTGGAATAGATGGGGCTCAAAAAAAAGCTACTGAAGCTATTGAAAAAGCTATAGAAGCTATTAGCCACTATGATGATAATGAGTATCGCAGTCATTTAATAGAAATAGCAAAATATATTGTGGAAAGAAAGTCTTAAAATATTTTATTATGAGAAATAAAAATATAGAAGCTATAAAGTCGAATATCGGAGCATTTGGTAGCGATATAATCGAACGGCTTGAAAATTGTGAGAATAATAATTCTTCAGATAATATTGACATAGAAATTATAGATACAAAAACTAAACTTCTTACAGGCAAGGTTTTAAAAGAAGGCAAACAAATTCTTCTTCATAGCATGTATGATCCTAAAAAAGAAGCTTATATGCTTGCAAAAGAGATTGAAAATAAAGATAATTTAGATTTAGTTTTCATCATCGGTGGAGGAGCTGGCTATCTTATTCAAGCTGTCAGAGAAATTAAATATGATGTGAAAATTGCTTTGGTTGAGCCGTCTTTAAGTTTTTTTAATACAATGATTAATAGCTTTTATTTAGCTAAAATATTTTCAGATAAAAATACTTTTTTCTTTATAGGTGAAGATGAGATAAAAGATATTGAAACATTTATTTCAGTAAGTACAACAAAGAGTGTGCAGATATTGGCGACTCGTTCTTATTTGAATATTTACGGCAATGATATTTCTACTTTACAAAAATATATTTTAGATATAGTCGATAAAAAAACAATTAATATAAATACACTAACTCGTTTTGAAAAAGTTTGGGCTTATAATATTGCAGGGAATGTTTTAAGTATTTTATTTAATTATGGTATTAATAAATTTTTTGACTTGTATAGTGATATGCCAGCTGTGATAATTTCCGCAGGGCCTTCGCTTGAAAAAAATATTGATAAACTACATGAAATGAAAAAAAGAGCAGTTCTAATCGCTGTAGATACCGCAGTAAAGCCTTTAATATCGCATGGCATTGAGCCTCATTTTATTGTAACTATTGATCCGCAAAAAAAGAATGCTAAATATTTACGTTTTATAAATACAAAAACAAGTGTTTTAATTTCTGAATCTTCGATTGATGGCGAGGTTTTGGATAATTATAATGGTAGAATATATTTTATCGATTCAGTGTTTCCGCTTGCTAAATATTTTATGTCTTTTCTTGGTGAAAGAGGGGATATCAATATGGGTGGTTCTGTTTCTACAGCTGCTTTCGATTTGGCGATTAAATTTGGATGTAAAAAAATTATTATGATTGGTCTTGATTTATCTTTTCCAAATCATCAAACACATATAAAGGGTAGTTATCATGAGGAAGATTTTTTCACACAAATAAGTAAATTAGATTCTTATGACAGTAGAATTTATAAAGTTTTGGTGTCTGGTAATTTGGTGAAAGAAAAAAATATTTACGGCGATGATGTTTTTATCGATTCACGCTTTCAAATGTATAGAAATTGGTATGAAAAAGAATGTTTAAACAATAGCGATATTGAATTTATTAATGCGACAGAGGGTGGAGTTGTCATCAAAGCAATGCGAAATGATACTCTGGATAATTTGATAACAGAGCTTCCTGAGCTTGATATTAATACTTCAATTTTGGGTGAGGATATCGACGAGGATAAAAAGCAGGAAGTGTTGAATAATTTTTATATTGGTCTTAAAAAGATTGATGAAGATATTGTTGCAATCACTCCTTTGCCTGAAGAAGGAATTAAACTTTCTATTGAGCTTGAAAATTTAATAAAACATCATAAAGATATTAGCAAAGTTGTTTCTCGTTTGAATGAGATTGACGCTAAACTTTTAAATATAACTTCAGTTAATAAGTTTATAAGTATAACAATGCAAAAAACTATAAAAATGCTTACAGAAGGTTTTGACCTTGATGATAGCGTTGAAAAAGAATATATGGCTGCTCGTAATGCTTTGAAATTTTATGAGGCTATGCTTGATAGTATTAAATTTAATCATTATATAATAGCACGTGCATTGAAGAGAATAGAGTCTACTTTAATTTAAATATTATATACTAAAAAAGCACGCTTAAATAAATAAGTGTGCTTTTTAGTATTATGTGGAGGCTATGGGGATCGAACCCACGACCTACTGCGTGCAAGGCAGCCGCTCTCCCAAACTGAGCTAAGCCCCCAATAATTATATCAAACAAAATACCTGTGGGCCTGGGAGGAATTGAACCTCCGACCTTTCGATTATCAGTCGAACGCTCTAGCCATCTGAGCTACAGGCCCTTCTTTCATTTAATATTTATCGATAATACTATATTTTAGAAAAAAAAGCAAGTCTTTTTATTAAAAATTTATTTTAGCTGTTTTTGTAGCTTCGCTTTCATTATGAATTCTATCCAATGCTGTTATATAATAAATATAGCTTTCATTTTGTTTTATACTATCGTCGATAAATTTAATTTGTGAATTTACATTCGTATCTTCTCGTCTTATTTTATCTATTATTTCTATATTTTTATTTTTAACATTTTGTCTATAAACGGCATAATAAACAGTAGTCCCTTCTTTTGGGTGATTATAATTATCAGTAATATAGGGGCTCTCATCTATCCAATTAAGTAATACAGAATTATTTTTCTTTATACATTTAAGTTGTTTTACGGGTTCTATAGTTTTATCTAAATGTTTCATAGTGTTCATTTTAGGAACAATTGCCGTAAACAAGTATTGATTTTCTACAATATTAGACATAGCCAAAGCGCCAAAATCTTTTGTATCTCTGTCATTATAATACATATTATGAAGTGTAAAAAAAGAAGATCCTTTTATAATTCCATTTCCATTATTTCTTATATATTCAACTTGCTGAGACATAGTATCGACACTTTGCCAAGGCTCAATATTTGTTTTTGCACCCATTCTATAAAGAGCATGCCCTATGTATAAATCGGCAATTTTATTTTTATCTCCCAATTTAGCTTGGGTCACCCACCAATCAACTAATGTGTCGAATGCGACAGCTTCATTATAAGAAGTCCAATAAATTTGAGGCACCAAAGCATCGATGTACATTTTGTTAAGCCCATCTTTATTTTTAGCTTTTTTTAAAGTTTGTGTTTTTTCACCATTAAGAAGCCAAAGTAAAACATCGGCATGTAATGTGTCGAAATTAGAATTCCATCCTTTAGTATCACTTCCATTTTTGTCTGCAGGAATATAGTCAGCAACTTGATTTTTATTTCTCCAAACGCCAGCGGGTGAAATAGTCCACTTGACATAGGGTTTACGTGACTTTATTTCTTCATACATTCTGCTCACTAGATTATTTATATTATTACGTCTCCAAGCGAAAAGCCCATTACGTCCATAATCATCAGCATCTTTGTCGTATATTTTATATCCATTGCTTTCACCATATTTTTGAGCGGACTTTGTGTCAGGCCAATCTTTAAATGTAGTTTTGCCAACTCCACTTTGATAAAAATAATCATCGAAATGAATGCCGTCGATGTCATAATTTTCAACTATTTCCATAGCAGAATCGACCACATATTGAGTTGCCAATGGCTCACCCGGGTCTAAATATAATCGTCTGTCAGCCCAGTAAATAGGCTCAAGATTATTCGAGACATAAGTATGTATAAAGTTTTTTTTAGCAAATTGCTCTTCATATGTTTTATTTGTATCAAAATTAAGTGATATTCTGTATGGATTAAGCCAAGCATGAACTTCAATATTGCGATTATGTGCTTCGTCAATTATAAATTCAAGCATGTCTGTTTGAAATGGATATTCATCTCTTTCATTGGTTGACTCATATCCAAAAAAATATCTTGTGGTTGGGTTTATTTTAGAAGGAAAAATTGTGCCAGCATCGGGTTTTACTTGCACGAAAACTGCATTAAAATTATGCTCTTTGATTTTATCTAAGTGATTAATTATTGCTTGTTTTTGTGCTTCTTCGCTTTCACCTTTCAAAGGCCAGTCAATATTAGCGACTGTTGAAAACCAAGCTGCACGGAATTCTCTGTAGAGTGGGTTTGAGTCTCTATTTTTATTTATATCTTTTATATGAAGTTTTTCGGTTGTTTTGGTGTAATTAGCAGATGTGCATGATATACTTGAAGTTATGACGGCTAGAATTATTAACGTCAGTTTTTTATATTTATTCATTTAATTTTTATGTTTTGATAAAAGAAAAGTGAGGAGTTATTAAGCTCCCCACTTTGAAAATTACATTATTAATAATTTAATTATTATATATATTTTTCTATCATAGCTTTAATTTTTTCTACAGTAGCATCTTCTTTAGTAACTTCTTCTTGTTTAGCGCCATCTTTGTAGATTGAAATAGTAGGAAGACCTAAAATTTTCTCTTGGATAGCTAATCTTCTTGCAGATGAAGTGTTGAATTTGAAAAACTTAATTTTTCCAGTAAACTCACCCTCTAATGCTTCTAAATGAGGCATTAATGCTTTACAAGGCTCGCAAGAATCGCCATAATAGTCTACAAGGCAAAGCTCGCCAGAATCCTTAACCATTTCATTAAAATTGTCTTTATTTAATTCTGTCATAAAAAACTCCAGTTAATTTATTTTAATAAACTGATTATATAATAAATCTGATTATAGTCATTATAAAAATTTATTATATAATAAATTTGATGTGGCTTAGGTAATAAAGTATATTAATCATTCAAAAAATATTGTCTCATGTGGAGCAAGAATGACTGGTTTTAAATAAGTAATGGGAAATATATTTATTTTAATCTTTTATCTACAGCAATGAATGAAATTATTAACGCTTTTAATGGTAAAATAGATAGAAAAGAACTTTATGAGCGTTTTAAGTATTATGATATTGAAATCGCTAATTGGTATGAAGAAAATATACTAATTGAAAAGATGTAGATAAATTAATTGATGCTCTATCATGGTGGATACCAATTAAAAAGTGGCGTAATCACTTTAGAAGTAGATTCTCTTCCGATAGAAACGGTTAAATTTGACTGTTCGAATAGATTTTCTAAAGTGGCGTTGATACTTTAAGTATTCTTATACGTTAGATATATAAGTAGTAATGTTTCTATATGTAAAATCTATTTCTCTATTTTATGGAATATTTCTGTGTATGGTGTAAAAATATGCTTGCTAATATTCGTAATTTTATTATTATGGTTCTTGGTGCATTCTGAAAAATGTTAACTTTAATTGGAATTTTTTTCTCTCAAAAGGTGGTGCGTATGAAAATAAATAAGTATATGGTTTCTCCTTTGCTTCCAAAAGAATTACAACCTCTTAAGGAAATTACTAAAAATTTCTGGTGGTGTTGGAATCAAAAAGCTGTAACGCTTTTACGTATAATTGATCCAGATAATTGGGATGATAGAGATCACAATCCTATTCGTATGATAGGCGAAACTGAACAAGAACGTTTCAATTCTATGGTGAATGATGACGCTTTCATGATGACTCTAAATGATGTTTATGATGAATTCAAAACATATATGGGGCAAGAGACTTGGTATGACTGCTTGGATAAAGATAAGAAAGTTGATGGTGCGAAAATAGCTTATTTCTCATTTGAATATGGCTTGCATGAATCACTTCCAAATTATTCTGGTGGACTTGGAATATTATCAGGGGATCATTTAAAATCGGCTAGCGATTTAGGTATTCCATTGATCGCTGTTGGTCTTTTATATAGAAAGGGATATTTTAGACAATATCTAAATAATGACGGTTGGCAGCAAGAGTTTGAGTTGGAAAATGATTTTTATGATATGGCTTTAGAACATGTTTTGGATGATAATGGCGATGTTATGAAAATTGATATTGACCTTCCCGGCAGAAAAGTTTATGCTCAAGTTTGGAAGGCACAAGTTGGTCGTGTTGTTCTTTATTATCTTGACACTAATATTTCTGAAAATAGCGTTGAAGATAGAGATATCACATCCGAGCTTTATGGCGGAAATCTTGAAATGAGAATTCAGCAAGAAATAGTGCTTGGTATCGGTGGCGTTAGAGCGTTAAGAAAAATAGGAATTAGACCTACTGCTTATCATATGAATGAAGGGCATAGTGCATTTTTATCTTTAGAGCGTTTACGTATTCTTATGCTTGAAAATAATCTTGATTTAGAAACAGCTACACAAATTGTTTTTGCTTCAAGTCAATTTACAACACATACACCTGTTCCTGCTGGTAATGATGTATTTCCTCGTGAACTTATGGAGAAATACTTTACACATTATATAAAAAGTATTGGACTTGGTATAGAAGATTTTCTTAAATTGGGAAGAGTTCATCCTGAAGATAAAAGTGAAAATTTTTGTATGACGGTTTTGGCATTAAATTATTCCGCTTCAAATAATGGAGTTAGTGAGCTTCATGGCTATGTATCGAGAGATATGTGGAAAGACATGTGGAAAGGTGTGCCAGTGGAAGAGTTGCCTATTGGAAGCATAACTAATGGAATTCATACTATGAGTTGGATTTCGTTTGAGATGCAGGCTTTGCTCGACAGATATTTAGGCCCACGTTGGAGATCTAATCATTTAGATTTTGACGTATGGGAACGTGTTAATAAAATTCCAGATGCGGAACTTTGGAGAACTCATGAGAGACGTAAAGAACGTTTGATTGATTTTGCACGAACACGTTTAATTAGTCAATTGAAAAAAAGAGGTTATCCTCAAACTGAAATAGAACATGCTAGTCAAGTTTTGTCTCCTGACACTCTTACTATAGGTTTTGCTCGTAGATTTGCTACTTACAAGAGAGCTACTTTAATATTTAGAGATCTTGATAGACTTAGTAAAATACTTAATAATCCTGATAAACCTGTTCAGATAGTATTCGCAGGAAAATCACATCCACAAGATAATGGTGGTAAAGAGCTTATAAGAGCCGTCTCTGAAATTGCTAGAAAATCAGAATTCAGATACCATATTGTATTTTTAGAAGATTATGATATTAATGTTGCTCGTTATATGGTTCAAGGTGTTGATGTATGGCTTAATACTCCACGTCGTCCTTTGGAAGCTAGTGGAACTAGTGGTATGAAAGTGCCTCCTAATGGCGGACTTAACTTCAGTATTTTAGACGGATGGTGGGATGAGGCTTATGATGGCACTAACGGATGGGCTATCGGGCTTAGAGAAGAGTATACTGACTTAGAGTATCAAGATGAAGTTGAAAGTAAAGCTTTATATAATGTCTTAGAAAAAGAGATTGTTCCTTTGTTTTATGATAGAGGACGTGACGGAATTCCTCGTGGCTGGGTTACTGCAATGAAAAGAAGTATGCAGACTGTATGTCCTGTATTCTCTACTAATAGAATGGTTGCTGATTATAATAATATGTTTTATATGGCAGCAAGCAGACGTTCAATTGCACTTAAAGCTGATGGATATAAAAAAGCTAAAGAACTTAAAATATGGAAGGATGATATTCGTAAAAATTGGAATAGAGTATCATTTGAAAGTGTTTTATCTGATGTTTCTAATAAGGGCTTAAATATTGGTGAAAAATTTGAAGTTCAAGCTATTGTAAACCTTGGTGCTATCGATTTTTCTTCTGTTAAAGTTGAAGCTTATTATGGAAAACTTGATGCCAAGGGTGATTTGAAAAAACCTGCTATTTTAGAGCTTAAACATTCTAAAGATTTAGGTAATGGCAAACACTCATTTGTTGGAACTATAAATTGTGATAATAGTGGGGAGAATGGTTATATTGCAAGAATGTATCCATATCATCCAAGTATGAGTTATAAATTTGAAACTAAACTTATTTTATGGAGTTAAGTTTTTAGATTTTTAAAAGGGCTTTTTAGCTTATGATTGCTACGTTAATTAATGCGGCTGTAATTATTATATGTACTTTGATAGGGATTTTTTTTAAGAATAGAAAATCGAAAAAGTATGAATCTATAATTTTTGCGGCTGCAGGCATTATTACCATTAGTATAGGCGTTAATATGGTGAGCGAAGTTACAGAAATGTTAATCTTTGCTCTATCGCTTATACTTGGTGGTATTGTTGGCACATTTTTGGGTATTGAAGATAATATAGAAAAAATAGGGGAGAGTCTTAAAAAAAGATTTTCACCTAATGATAATTCGAGTAATTTTGTTACAGGTTTTATATCATGCTCGATGCTTTTTTGTGTTGGGGCAATGGCTATTGTTGGCTCATTCGAAGCGGGGACTCAGGGTAAATATGATATAATATTTACAAAAACTGTTATCGATGGATTTGTAACAATTATGATGGCAAGTATTTATGGCATTGGTGTTGGTTTCTCGGCTTTTTCTGTTTTAATATATCAAGGGTTGTTGACTATAGGGTCTTCTTGGCTTCAGGTTTATGTTACAGATTTAATGCTTTCAGAGATTACAGCAGTTGGTGGTGCTATGCTTATTATGGTAGGTTTAAATCTATTGAAGGTTGTAAAAATCAAGACAATAGATTTTATACCTGCTTTGTTTTTTGTTATATTTTTTATTTTAGTATTGCCTTATTTTTCGATTTTATGATTGATTAAAAATATACTTGCAAAAAATATTTAAATTGATATAATTCGGGAATTGTTTTTAGCATTTATAAAAAAGGTATGTAAACTTATATTATAAAAAATTATTGTTTTATACTCGAAATAATTTTGAAAATCTAGGATTGTAATTTTTTAGTTTAGTGTTCAATAGAGAACTACGAAAGTTCTCTATTGATTAATATGCTTTGAGTGTGTAAAAGTGTTGAAGAAACACATCTTTGTGGTATGTTGATCATTGTCGATATAGGATATTTTAAGGGGGTATTTTATGGTAGATTTAGGTTTTAAAGACTCGGACGCAAAATCAAGTGGGTCGAAATACACTGTTTTGTTGGTTGATGATTCTGCTTTTGTTTTAAAACAGTTAAAACAAATTCTTATATCAGAAAATTTCTTAATTGTAGGCACTGCCGAAAATGGTGTTGATGCTGTAGAAATGTATAAAGAGCTTAGCCCATGTTTGGTTACTATGGATATAACAATGCCTAATATGGATGGTATTACAGCTTTAACGCAGATTATCGAATATGATAAAAATGCGAGAGTTGTTATGATTAGCGCTTTAGGTAAAGAAGATATGGTAAAAAAAGCACTTTTGGCTGGAGCTAAAAATTATATAACTAAACCTTTAGATAGGAAAAAAGTTTTAGAGCGTATAAAAATGGTTATGGAAAAATAAAATAATGTTTAATATTTTATTATAGATTATGCAAAATTTTTCTATTAGCGAGAAAGATTTTTTGTCTTTTAAGACTTTAATTTATGAAGAAAGCGGTATATGTTTTAATGCTGTAAATAGAGTAATTTTAGAGTCGAAAATAGAATCGGCTATGATTAAAGCTAATATCGATAATATTCTCGATTTCTATTGCTTTTTATCAGAGAATAGAGACAGCTTTTTTCGATTTATTGATAGTATAACAACTAATTTGACAAAATTTTTCCGAGCTAAAAAACACTTTGAAATTTTACAAAATAAAATTATCCCAAAGATTTTATTAAATAGACAAGCATCTTCTTGTCTAAAAATTTGGAGCGCCGGCTGTTCTACAGGCGAAGAGGCTTATTCTTTAGCTATAACATGTTTAGAAACTGCTGGAGTTAATATTGAAAATATACAAATTTTCGCAAGTGATATTTCTTTAGAATCTCTTACTGGAGCAAAAGAAGGAAAATATTCTGCCTATAAATTAGCTGAAGTTTCACCTTATTACTTGTCGAAATATTTTGACAAAGAAGGTGGATATTATATTGTCAAGGATTTTCTGAGAAAATGTATTGTCTTCGACTATCATAATTTAAAAAATACGCCTCCACATCGCAATATAGATATAATTTTTTGCAGAAATGTCTTAATATACTTCGATATAGAGTTTCAAAAATTGACTGTAAATAAATTTTGTGATATACTTACAAACGATGGTTATTTATTTTTGGGTAATAGCGAATCTTTATTTGGAATGGATACTAGATTTAATTTTAATAATATAGATGGTGCTATAGTTTATACCAAATATTTAGGAGATTAAGTGTTTAAACGCAATGATGATTTTAGTGAAGTTAATTCAGTCATAGGTGACAACTCGTACTTTCAAGGGACTTTTTCTTTAAAGGGTGCTTTAAGAGTGAGCGGTTGTTATGAAGGTGAAACTCTTGTGGTCGAAAATTTGTTCGTAAGTCCTAATGGGAAAATAAAGTCGAATATAAAAGGAAATGCACTTGTTATCGAAGGCACTATAATTGGAAATATTGAAGCTTCCAGTCGTGTTATGCTTATGCCTACAAGTCGAATTCTTGGAGAAGTTAGAACCCCAGAGCTTATTATACAAAATGGAGCTATTTTAGAAGGTTTATGTATTATTACTCCAAAGACTGCTGGAAATCCTAAAGAAGATATTCTTTCATTTTATGAGAGTGAGACTTCTAAGTTTAGAAATTAAATTTTTAGAGCTTAATAAATAATGCCTTATCTATATGTTGTGGAAAAAAAAATTAAATTACGTGCCATAATTATATCTTTAATTGTGTTCGTAATTGTTTCTGTTTTAGGAATATTTTGGGCTTTGAATTATATACAAAAAAGACGCTTAAGTTCGGTTTATGATTATATTAGTTTATCTGATTATGATAATGCTTCTTTTATTTTTACAAAGCTTTATAATCAAAATCCATTAAATGGAGTCATATTAAAAACTGGTGTGGATTTGTATTATGATATTTTAATAAGAGGCGATGACTTAAGCATGTTGCAAGCAGCAAGTGAAAATGTTGTGATGTTTACAAAGCAACTCTTTATGATTAATTCATTTACAAGTAAAAAGTGGCTTTTTTATCAACGACTTGGTTATAGCTATTCTATATTAGGCAAGCCATATTATCATGATGCTTATAATGCTTATATAAAAGCTATCGAAGAGGGCGACAAAAGAAGTACTACTGTTATAAATTTAGCGAAAATATGTTATAATATAGGATATTTTGAGGATGCTGTTTTTTACTTAGAACACTCTGTTTTGGAAGCAAGTAATGATGGAGAATCTTTTAATATAAATCTTCGTTATGAACTTGCGAATGCTTATGAAGGTAATAAAGAATATAGTAAAGCTATAGAATTACTTTCTAATTTAGAAAATCTGAGAATAGACGATACTGTTCTTAGTTATAATATTTATTCTAAATTAGGTGGTTTATATTTAAGGCAGGGGCTTTTTAAGGAGAGTGAATTTTTTTATAAGAAAGCTCAAGTGCTTAATGCAAAAAGTCCAGATATATATTATAGCATTGGTTTTTTGTATCAGAAAATGAATAAGAGAAAAGAAGCTATCTCTATGTATCGAGAGGCTCTTAAGTTCGATAGAAATCATAAATTAGCTAATGAAGCTTTAAGGAGATTATAATAAATGTTAGATTTTTTGTATAATATGTTTTCAAGCGATATGGGTATAGACTTAGGTACT
>CAMQVF010000017.1 GCA_947038115.1 uncultured Spirochaetia bacterium | reverse complement strand
ACGAGATTCTCCGGAGTGACTGGAGTTCAGACGTGTGCTCTTCCGATCTGTATTACCACCAATCATAGCAAATGCTCCAATATGTACAAATTGATGTATTGATGAATTACCCGAAATAAAAGCATTTCTACCAATATGTCCATGTCCAGCCAAAGTGCACTATTACAAACAATTACATTATCTAAAACTTGACAATCATGCGCTATATGACCTGTCGCCATAACATAGCAATTATTCGCTATATTAGTGCTTTCATTTTCTTTAGACGCTCTATGAATACTAGAAAATTCTCTAAACTCATTATTATTACCAATTTTAAGAAATGTTATTTTATCTCTATCAAAAGAAATATCTTGAGGCAAATTTCCAATCGAAGTATGATGATGAATAATATTATTCTCACCCATTGTCGTATACTTCTTTATTATCGAATACTCACCTATAGAAGTGTTATCACCAATAACAACATCATCTTCTATAATAGCATAAGCTCCAATGCTAACATTTTTACCAATGCTAGCGTTATCAGAAACGATAGCAGTTTTATGAATGCCAGACGACATAAAATTATCCCTTATAAAATAACAATTTAAAGTAACAACTCTAATTATCAGTAGATTTATTTTTTTCTAAAAGCCATATACCAAGTTCAGCACTACAAGCAATATTGTCTCCAACATAGGCCTTGCATTTAGTTTTAAGTAATGCCCCGTTAAACCTATCAAGCTCAACTTCTAGCCGAAGTGTGTCACCCGGCACTACAGGAATCTTAAACTTAACATTATTAATCGTCGCAAAGAACATATGTCTATTTGGTATTTCTTCTTTACTAAGCAATCTATTATAACAATATAAACCAGACACTTGAGCCAATGCTTCTATTATTAAAACACCGGGCATAATCGGGTTATCTGGAAAGTGGCCTGTAAATTGAGGCTCATTAAAAGTTACATTTTTGATTGCAACCATGCCTTCATCTTCAATTTTAAGCACTCTATCCACAAGTAAAAATGGATATCTATGAGGTAATATCGATAATATTTCAGCTATATTAATATTTTCCATAATCAAAACAATCTCCATTAATAATAAAAAACTTCATTATAATGATATCATAAAGTAATAAATTATTCAAGCACTCATTTATATAAAAAAAACTTTACAATTTACCACTATCTTTATATAATGTGATTATAATCAAATTAAGGGGATTTATAAAATGTCATTCGTTGAAAAACTTAAAGTTCGAGCAAAAAAAGACTTAAAAACAGTTATTCTCGCTGAAGCCTGCGATATCAGACATATTGAAGCGGCTAAAATATTACAAGAAGAAAAAGTATTAAAAAAAATTATCCTTCTTGGAAAAACAAATGAAGTAAATAGTTTAGCTAAACAAGTTGGACTAAAATTAGATGACAGTGTATCAATAATAGATGTAGCTGAGTCAAAAAATAAAGATAAATATATCGAATTATTATTTGAAAAAAGAAAAGCAAAAGGCATGACTTTAGACAAAGCAGCAGAACTTATCAACAATGAAACAATATATGGCGGTGCTGCAATGCTTACAAATAACGAAGCAGACGGCATGGTCGCAGGCTCTTTATACACAACTGGCGAAGTTCTTAAATCGGCACTTTATTTAGTTGGTCTTGAAAAAGGCATTAAAACACTTTCAAGCGTATTTTTCATGGTTCATCCAAACGAGGAATTATTTACAAATGGCGTATTTTGTTTCGCTGATTGTTCGGTTATTCCTGATCCAACATCTGAGCAATTAGCAGACATCGCACAAGCGACAGCTAAATCATATAGACAATTTGTAGGCGACGATCCAAAAGTTGCTTTATTATCATTTTCATCAAAAGGTTCAGCTAAACATGAATTGGTCGATAAAGTTGCTGAAGCTGCTGACATATTAACTCAAAGAAATGTTGATTTCATTTTCGAGGGAGAAGTTCAATTCGATACAGCAATGATTGAAAGTGTATCTAAACATAAAACTCCAAATTCTAATCTAAAAGGCGAAGCTAATATTTTCGTATTTCCTGATTTAAATGCTGGAAACATATCATACAAAATTGCTCAACGTCTAGGCGGATGTTCGGCTATAGGCCCAATGCTTCAAGGAATTGCTAAGCCTGTGAACGATTTATCAAGAGGATGTTCGGCTAAAGATATTGTTGATTTATCGATAATAACTGCATTACAAAGCGCTAAGTAATAATTAAATATGCTGGTGTAAATATTTAATCTTTTATGTAATAGGCTTCAAATGTGTCGCCTAAATTATGTTTTTTATTTAAATATTTATACCAAGCTTTTCCTATAAAATTGTTCGCAAAAATTTTAAGCCACTTTGACGAAGACAAAAATCTCTCGAAATATACACCCTTATTCTCTAAATGAAAACGAGAAAATCCATATTTTTTTAAGTATAAATCCATCGAATCTGGCGAAAACTCAAAAGCATGATCTTTCGGCACAATTGTAGGATAATGCTCTTTTCTAAATTGCCCAGTCGTGCCATAACAATTTGGCATTGCAAAAGCAAAAATACCATTCTTTTTAAGCGAATTATGAATGCGTAAAACAAGCTCATCAAGCTCTTTTATATGCTCCAAAACATACCAAGCCGTTATAATATCATATTTATCTTTTTCAAATTCAAAATCCATAACAGATACATTTTTCACATCAAGTTTCAAATCTTCTTTACAGTAATTAGATGCATATTCGCTGATTTCCACACCTTCAACAGTGAAGCCATCATCTTTAGCATTTTTAAGAAAAAAGCCCATAGCAGCACCTAAGTCTAAAATATGCCCTGATGTTTTTTTTATTTTTATATTATTAATTCTATTTTTAGCTAATTGTGATAAATTATCATAATCTTCTTTATAGGTTTTTCCATATTGTTTTTTATAGTCATTCTCGAAATAATCTGCCCCATAAAAATCGATGCCAATATCTAAAAAGAATCGTCTAAATAGCGTATGACAATTTTCACATCTATATAAATTCGACTCTTCATCTCTATTGGCGATGCTACAAATTTCACTCTCACAAACAGGACAATTTATATCAGAAAAATTTTCAATATTATTTATTATTTTAGCAAACTTTTCAAGCGACGACTTCACATTTATCTTTATATCTTTTTTACTACAATCAAAATTATTATTAGATAATTGCTCATGTAAATCAGAAATATTACGCACATGAATAAAAATATCAGAACATAAATCACTAAGCTTACTATGATAATCACTCGGATTAACTAGAAAAACTGGAATTGAAAAACTCATAGCCTCAAAAGCAGTAAGCCCATAATATGTAATTACTGCCGAAAATGGAATGTTGAAAATATCGGCTGAAAACTTTTTTACTTCTATATTTCCATAGCCATTAAAATTATTGCTATCATCAATTAAAATAAATTTTTTGTCTTTAATTTTCGATACCACATCAATAACATTTTTTTTAAGCTCATCAATAGAACCCAAATAAATTAAAATGGGAGCGTTTTTATCATAAATTAAATTCTTGCTAGTAGTATTTAAAATTGTCAGGCTAAATGGTTTTATATTCACCAAATTATTTTTACTATCTAACGAAGGCAACATTTCTATAACAATATCCGCAAATTCTCGCTCGCTTCCAATGCTATCAATAATTATAACTTTCGACACTTGCTTTATTTTTTTTATGAGTTCTTTATCAGTTTCTCTTTTGTCAATTATTGTAATATTTTCATTATCACTTTTTAATAAATCATCAATATATGAAAAATCAAATCCATTATTTTGAATTTCACTTTTAAGTAATTCACTATCATGATTAATAGCAAAACTAATTTCATTATTATTATATTTTTTCAAGTAAGAAGCCAAAATGCACATGCGAGTAAAATGACCTCTGCCATACGAGTTACCGATGTCGGTTATAAAATAAATCACAAATATCCCTTTCTAAAAATATTTAGCATAATAATAAACAAAACCGCCAAGATTGTTAAAGCTCAGCGGTTTATATATATTTTAAATTTTACTAAAATACTTATCTTAAATTATAAAAAACTTTTTTACCCAAATAAACAGCATGGTCACCCAACTCTTCCTCGATGCGTAAAAGCTGATTATATTTAGCAATACGATCACTTCTTGAAGCACTACCAGTCTTTATCTGACCAGCATTTGTAGCAACAACAATATCAGCAATTGTAGCATCTTCAGTCTCGCCTGATCTGTGTGACACAATAGAAGTATAATTATTGATTTTTGCAAGCTCAATAGCGTCAAGAGTTTCAGTAAGTGTACCAATTTGATTAACTTTAATTAGTATAGAATTAGCAATATTTTGTGTAATTCCTTTTTCGAAAATCTCTACATTAGTAACAAAAATATCATCACCAACCAATTGGATTTTTTTACCTAATTTTTCAGTCATAATCTTCCAACCATCCCAATCATTTTCAGACATTCCGTCTTCGATAGACATGATAGGATATTTTTTACAAAGATCAACATAAAAATCAACCATTTCACTAGGAGACAGCTCACGTTTATCCGACTTCTTAAATATATATTTACCCTTAGCTTTGTCATAAAATTCACTAGCAGCAGGGTCTAAAGCTATCATAATCTGCTCACCAGGTTTATAACCTGCTTTCTCAATAGCCTGAACTATAATTTTAAGAGGCTCTTCGTTGTCAGCAAGAGTTGGTGCAAAACCACCCTCATCACCCACTGCAGTATTAAGCCCTCTGCTATGTAAAATCGATTTAAGAGAATGAAAAATTTCAGTAATATATCTTAAACCTTCTTTAAAACAAGGAGCACCAACAGGCATAATCATATATTCTTGTATATCAATTGGAGCATCAGAGTGAGCACCACCATTTAATATATTAGCCATAGGGACAGGAAGAGTTTTAGCATTAACCCCACCTAAGTATTTATAAAGTGGCATTTCTAATTCTATAGCTGACGCCTTAGCAACAGCCAAAGAAACACCAAGCATCGCATTAGCACCAAGTTTAGATTTATTCTTAGTACCATCAAGGTCTATAAGCATTTTGTCAATTTCAAGCTGGTCAGAAGATTCCATATCGAGAATCTCATTAGCAATTACATCATTAACATTCTCAACAGCCTTCTGAACACCTTTGCCCAAATAACGAGCCTTGTCTCCATCACGAAGCTCAACTGCCTCAAGCTCTCCCGTAGAAGCACCTGAAGGAACAGCAGCACGTCCCATAGCCCCAGTTTCTAAATAAACATCAACCTCTACAGTCGGATTACCACGAGAGTCTAAAATCTCACGTGCTATAATATTTTCAATAAGCGACATAAAAACTCCTTAACATAATTATATAAAAAACACAAGCAAACTTTACACCAAGATACTATAAAATGCAAACCAAATAGTGCAAATTACTTAGCCAAAGGTATCACTTTTGTTTTAAAAAACTCATCAATATTATCCATCGATAAACTAACAAGATCATCATTAAACTTAACGCTAACACAATTCGTACAATTATTAAGACAAAATATACTCGACACATTAACCTTGTCTGCAATATTGTTCGACTCCGTTAGCTCATCAAGCCTATTTATTATATGATAAGAACCCTTCAAATAACAAGCAGTACCAACACAAACTTCGATGTTAACCATATCAAACCTCCTAAAAAAAATATAATTAGTTTACCGAATCTTCTATATGATCTTCGTTTCTTTCATTTTCTAAAGCAAGTTTATAATTTTCATTATGATCTGTATGAAGTAGGCTATGAACTTTTCCTTTAAGAATTCCTGAATATAAAGAAACTATCATAGGATTTTCTTCAGATCGTTTAACATGGCTAATCTTATCAACATTATATATTCCAAGTGCTCTTTTTTGTCTGATGCCATCATCAATACTAAATGGCTGACCAGCACCACCTAAACACCCACCTCGACAAGCCATAAACTCGACAAAGTCATAATGAACTTCACCCAACTTCATTTTTTCAAGTAAAGTTTCAGCATTTTTAAGACCATTAACAACTGCTATTTTAAGCTCTCTATCATCAACCAATTGAATTCTAGCCTCTTTTATACCGTCAAGTCCTCGAACACCACAAAACTCAATTTCTTTTAAACTGTCAGCACCTCGTCGACTAATAACATTTCTTAAAGCCGCTTCAGTGACTCCGCCAGTAACACCAAATAATGCCCCAGCACCAGAAGAAAAACCAAAAGGCATATCAGGGGCTTGGCTTTCAATTTCTTCAAATTTAATACCAGCTTCTTTAATCATTATAGCAAGTTCTTGAGTTGTAATAATTACATCAACATCAGGATTACCCTCAAAAGAAAATTCAGGTCTTGCTGCCTCTTCTTTTTTTGCAGTACAAGGCATAATTCCAACCATGAAAGTATCTTTACCATCGACTTCTTTCATTTTCCTAAATTGCTCTTTTACTACAGCTGCAAGCATTTGCATAGGACTTTTAGCTGTCGAAAGATGAGGAACATACTCAGGATATCTAGTCTCACAAAATCTCACCCAAGCAGGACAGCAACTAGTGAAAAGTGGTAATTCTTTATCTTCTTTTATTTTATTATTAAGTTCTCTCGACTCTTCCATTATTGTGAAGTCGGCACCTAAGTTAGTATCATACACTTCATCAAAGCCTAGTTTTTTTAATGCAGTAACAGTTTTACCAATTACAATAGAACCGTCTTCCATTCCAAATTCTTCACCCAAAGCAATTCTAACAGCAGGTGCAATTTGAGCCACCACTCTAATATTACTATTAGCCAAAGCATTCCAAACCTTAACTGTATCATTTTTTACTGTGAGTGAACCAGTAGGGCAAACAGTAGTACATTGTCCACATCCAACGCAATCAGTTTCACCTAAAGGCTTATCGAATGCACAACCAACTTTAAGATGACTACCACGGTGAATAAAAGATAAAACACCAACACCTTGAACCTCTTCACAAATACGCACACAATCACCACATAAAATACATTTACTAGAATCATGTGTAATTGCTAGGCTCGAATTATCAATCGGTTTTAATTCTCTATAATCTTCAAATCTAATTTGTTTTATTCCAAATCTAAGTGCCAAGTTTTGTAGAGTACATTTTCCACTCTTCTCACAAATTGTACAATCACGACAATGAGTTGCAAGTAAAAGTTCTAAAATCATTTTTCTATGTTTTTGAAGTTTAGGAGTATTAGTATAAACTTTCATACCATTCCAAGGAACTTCAGAACAACTAGCCATAATGCCACCACGATCATTTTCTACAACACACATTCTGCAAGCACCATAAGTAGAAAGATCAGAATGATAACAAAAAGTTGGAATATCAATACCAGCCTTTCTTATAATAGTAAGTAGGTTTTTCTCCCCTTCAATAGGCACTCGAATATCATCAACATATACGTATTCCATTAAAATACCTCCTCAATAGAATCGAATGGGCAAGTAGAAACACAAGCGCCACATTTAATACACTTAATCTGATCTATAATATGAATTACTTTAGGAGCTCCCTCAATAGCATCGGTTGGACATACTTTTTTACACTTAGTACATGCCTTGCATAATGTAGGAACTATATAAATCATTTTAAGATTTTGACATACTTTCGATTTACATTTTTTATCAACAACATGAGATAAATACTCATTCTTGAAAAATTTCAAAGTACTTACCACAGGATTAGGTGCCGACTTTCCAAGTCCACAAAGTGAAGTGCTTGATATTGTGTCAGCAAGTTCAAGTAGAATATCCAAATCTTTTTCACTACCATTACCCATAACAATACGATCAAGAATTTCTAGCATTCTTTTAGTACCCTCACGACAAGGCACACATTTTCCACAACTCTCATTTTGTGTAAAGTTCATAAAGAACCTTGCTATTTCAATCATGCAGGTATCTTCATCCATAACAACAAGCCCGCCTGAACCTATCATCGCACCAAGTTTCGACAAGCTATCAAAATCGAGTGGCACATCCAAATGTTCTTCTATTAAACATCCACCAGAAGGGCCTCCTATTTGAACAGCTTTGAATTTTTTATTATTTTTAATTCCACCACCAATATCAAATATTATCTCACGTAATGTTGTACCCATAGGCACTTCGATAAGCCCAGTATTATTAACATTTCCAGTTAAAGCAAATGCCTTAGTACCCGGGCTTTTTTCTGTACCAATTGAAGTATACCACTCAACGCCATGGTTTATTATGCTAGGAACATTCGCAAAAGTTTCAACATTATTCAAAACTGTAGGCTTTCCCCAAAGACCTTGATCGACTGTTCGAGGAGGTTTTGTTCGAGGCATTCCTCTATGTCCTTCAATACTAGTTGTAAGTGCTGACCCTTCACCGCAAACAAATGCCCCAGCACCTTGATTTATTTTAAGAGAAAAGTCAAATCCTGATCCCAAAATATTCTCACCCAATAATCCAATTTTTTCAGCTTGTGCAATAGCAATACGAAGCCTCTCAACTGCAAGTGGATACTCGGCACGCACATAAATATAGCCTTCATTAGAACCAACGGCAATGCCTGCAATAAGCATTCCTTCAATCATTCGATGAGGATCACCCTCCATAATACTTCTATCCATAAAAGCACCAGGGTCGCCTTCATCACCATTACAAACAATATATTTTGTTGGCTCAGCTTGTCTTTGAACTTGCCCCCACTTTCTACCAGTAGGAAATCCGCCACCACCTCGCCCACGGAGAGAAGCCTCATTAATCATAGTTATAATTTCAGTTTGCTTCATGTCAAATAAAGATTTAGATAATGCTCTGTATCCACCCATAGCAATATACTCATCAACAGATTCTGAGTCGATAGCACCACAATTTTTTAGCACCAATCTTGTTTGCTTTTTATAAAATGGAATTTCATTTCTCTCATTAAATACTTTACCATCAAGAGTATACATTAATCTCTCAACAGGACGGCCATTCAAAATAGTTTCATTCCAAATTTCTTCACAATCTTCAGGTTTAACTTTAAGATATAAAAAACCAAAAGGCTCTATTAATACCAATGGACCCATTTCACAAAAACCATGGCATCCACTTTTTTTAACTCCAACATGCACCTCTTCATTTTTAAGTTCAACTGATACATCAGATTTATCTGCAAATTCTGAAAAAAGTTTATGAACATCAAGGCTTCCACTAGAGACACAACCTGTGCCTGCACAAATAAGAATTTTTTTCTTCTCATTTTGAAAATTAGTTAAACATTTATTTCTATAATCTTGTAATTCAATAGTACTACTTAGACACATTTATGAAACCTCCAAAGCTTTAAGCGAATTAATAATTTCAATAGCATTATCAGGTGTCATAGTCGGATATACTTTATCATTTATAGTTATGACAGGAGCAAGACCACAAGCACCAAGACATGAAACTGTCTCGACTGTAAAAAGATTATCATCAGTAGTTTGTTTCTTTTTACTAAGTGATAGTTCATTGTATAATGCATCTAATATAGGAATAGATTTACGCACATGACAAGCGGTTCCATCACATATTTTTACAACATATTTACCCTTTGGCACAAAAGAAAAATTCTCATAAAATGTAGCAATACCATATATTTTAGCCTCACTAACACCTATTTCTTTAGCTACATAACTAAGTAAATAGATAGGCAAATATCGGTGTTCTTTTTGAATCGCCTGCAGAACAGGGATTATAGAAGCCTTTTTGTCTTTATAAGAAAATAGCAATTCCGAAACTAATTTTTTATCACTTTCTTGTACCATAGATTCTCCCTAAATTATATATTTTTTTTGAAATAATTTTAAAAAACAAAGACCGACACTCAAAATATATTACTATATGCTCATTTTGTCAATATAAATTATATTATAAATAGTTTATATTTATAATACTATTGCTTTTTATTTTAAAAAGTTATAGACTATGTCGAACAAGCCGAGGTGGCGAAATTGGTAGACGCGCCAGACTCAAAATCTGGTTGAGGCAACTCAGTGAGGGTTCAAGTCCCTCCCTCGGTAATTATGAAAAGAAACAAATCGATCATTATAGTAGACGACATTAGCAATCTGTCTAATATGCTAAGAGGGTCTTTACAAAGCATTGATTCGCATATTTTGAACGCTGAAAATTGCTATGAACTGCTAAGTCAAGTGTATAAATATAATCCAAAAATTTTAATATTCAACTCTAATATAACATGGCTAAATATTTCGGAATTCGCTTTCAGGCTAAAAGAAACATATTCCAAACCATGCACAATATTTTTTATATACGACAATCCCGATAAAATACATAATATTAGGGCTCGTAATAAAGACGTTATCTGCATTAAAGCCCCGTTTCAAATATCCAATCTAAAAAAAATTATCGAAGAAAAACTTTCAAATTAATCGCGTTTAAATTTTATAAAAAATCTACTGCCTTCCCCTTCAATCGATTCAACATCTATTGTGCCACCATGTTCCATTATTATTTTCTCAACTAAAGAAAGACCTATTCCTGTGCCATTTTCTTTTGATGTATAATAAGGCTCAAATATTTTATTAAGAACAAACTCAGATATTCCAATGCCCGTGTCTGTTATGCTTATACAAAAATATAAATTTTCATTAATATAATCATGATAAGTCGTAATAAAAATATCTCCTTTTTCTTTTGGATAAATTGCTTCAAATGCATTAGTTATCAGATTATTAAAAGCTATAGATAATTTTTCACTGTCCATTTTTATTAAATAATCAAATTTAGTAAGATGGAATTGAATATGAATATTTTCATTATTTAAAAAAGATTCCACAGAATTGGCAAGTAATCTATTTATAGACTTTTTATCATTTGTGATATTTATAGTAAATGAAAACTCAGAAAATGATTTTACAAGTTTAGATATTACCATTGAATTTCTAATAATAATATCTGAATACGACTTTATTTTTTCTTTTTCAGTTTCATCAATATCTTTATTCATTTTTCTTGATATCAGTTCTGCATTCATAATAATTGGAGTGAGTGGATTTTTTATCTCATGTGCGACAATAATAGCAGCCTCCCGCCAAGTCTCAAGCCTTGCACGACTCGCTTCTTTCTCACGTAAATACCTAAGTGAACGCACCATTACATTAAATTGATGCATCAAATTACGCATATCTCTAAGCCCTCTGAGTTTTAAATTTATATTAAAGTCTCCGCCAATTATATGATTAGACGCATTAAGTATATTAGAGATTGGATTTGTGATAAGCTTGGATAAAATTATAGCAAATATCAATGAAAAAAATGAAGATATTCCAAGTATAAAAATATATAGAACTGTAAGAATAGCCGAATACTCATTTCTAAAAACATCAACTGATCGATAAAGTCTAAAAGCACCCAAAGCATTATTTCTTTCTTTTATAAAATCATCAGGCATTTGCTCTGTCCATATAGCATAATGAGGCTTCGATTTAGAATTAGCCCTTGACCTCATGAAAGGTATAACAGCATTGACGTAAAATTTATTATCATATTCATTATTTATAAACATTATGCTATCATTTGTGAATAAAGTTGTCAGATTAACAGTTGCTCCAGAACCTCTCGAAATTAGAATATCATTTATACCAGAATCATTTGAGATTATAGTAAGGTTTTCAAAATAATCTTGCTTATCGATTAAATTAGTAGATAAAGTTATTCTTTGAAAATTTCTATTGCCAACAAATGATATTATACGGCTCATATCTTTTTGCTTGTCATTTATTTTTTCTCTAGAATATTCTATTAACGTAACCAAAGAATCATCAATATTTTGACTTAATGTGATGTCTAAATTCGATTTTATTATTGCAATAGATATATAGGTTACAAAAATACTAGGTATTACTGTGAGTAAAATCATTATAACAACTATAACGAATCGTAAATTAGCACCTTCTTTTTTATTAAAAGCATCAATAGAAAATTTAGCTGTAGTTACAATGCCAATAGCAATACTTTCGAGTGGCACAAATAATATTATAAAAGTATAAAAAGAATGAGCAAAATAATCATAACTATCTTGACTTGGTTCATATAAAAATATTGTAATCCACAGCGAAGAGAAAAATATCACGGCTGTAAATAAAAAAACTGTTATTAGATATCCAAACCCAATTCTTTTTATAAAACTATTTATCTTCAAAATATCACCATTAAAAAATCCATTATAAACTTAATTGTATTATAATAAAAAAACATAAAAAATAATAGTTTTTACTTAAAAAAAAAGACTAAACTTAATGTAAAGCCTAGCCTTTTTATAATATTAAAAGTTATTATTTATATTCTTTAATAATACTCTTGTCTTTAAGTGCCGCCAAACAACCTTGAGTTAAAGCGAACATCTCTTCTTCACCTGCATATACATGAACAGAAGCTATAAACTGCACTCTTTCGGTAATTGCTGCCACAATTTTTTTATCATTAGCAACTCCACCAGTAAGAACTATAGCATCAACTTTACCACATAAAACTGTAGCCATCGACCCAATTTCTTTAGCAATTTGATAACACATAGCATCAATTAAAAGTTTAGCCTCGGCATCACCAGAATATGCCTTATTGCAAATCTCTAAAAGATTATTGCTACCAATATATGAAACCATACCGCCAGCACCCGCATTTTTCTTAAGCATTTGTTGATGAGTAAACTCTCCAGAAAAACACATATCAATTATATAACGTACAGGAACAGCTCCCGAACGTTCGGGTGAAAACGGGCCTTCTCCATCAATGGCATTAACAACATCTATTACACGACCTTTTCTGTGAGCACCGATAGAAATACCACCGCCCATATGAACAACAATAAGATTTAAATCCTCATATTTTTTGTCCAAATCTTTAGCCAATGTTCTAGCTATTGCCTTTTGATTTAAAGCATGAAATTTACTTTTTCTTTCAATATCTTTAAGACCCGATATTCGAGCGACTGGCTCAAGCTCATCAACTACCACAGGATCAACTATAAATGACGGAATATTGACATCATCGGCTATGGACTTAGCAATGAAAGCACCTAAATTTGAAGCATGCTCCCCACCTACAGAAGCCCTTAAGTCGGCAAACATTTTTTCATTAACCGAATAAGTGCCACCCTCAATAGGATTCAAAAGTCCTCCACGACCAACAACAGCATTTAGCGATTTTATATCTATATTATTATCTTTTAATGTTTGGACAATAATTTCTTTTCGCCAGTCATATTGATCCAAAATGTTTTTATATTTTTGTATCTCATCTGTATTATGTCTTATAGTCGTTTCAAAAAGTTTCGATAACTCATCATATACCGATATTTTAGTCGATGTAGAGCCAGGATTAATTGCCAAAATTCTCATTAATTATTTTCCTTAGCAAAGTTATTTTCTTATATATGTAGAATGTATTTTAGATAAACATTCAATTCTATCTAAAGCCATTTTGTCAGCAGCTTTATTAGTTGAAATTTTTTCTGTTTCTGAAATCTCAAATATATTAAGAAGTCTATCATATATTTTTTCAGTAGTTCTTATTGCCGAATCCTTATCATAAACATCACCTTCAAATGAGATATTAATGACGCCTCCAGCATTAGCTACATAATCAGGAGCATATAATATTGACTTCGATTTAAGAACATCACCATGAGTATCTTCTTTAAGAACATTATTGGCAGCCCCGGCAATTACACTACATTTAAACTGTTTTATAGTATCATCATTAACAACAGCACCAAGTCCACAAGGTGCAAATATGTCAACATCTTGAGAATAAATTTCATCCACTGCAACAGCGGTACAATCATAAGCAGACATTATAGCTTTTACTTTTTTATCGTTAATATCACTTACTGTGAGTATTGCACCTTCATCATACAAATGTTTACAAAGATAAGAGCCAACATGCCCCAAACCTTGAACAGATATTTTTTTACCTCTAAGTGAACTATCACCCCAATATTTAAAAGCACTGGCACGAATCGCTTGATAAACTCCATAAGCTGTCATAGGCGATGGATCACCCGACTTATGTCTTAGCCCTTTTACAAATTGAGTTTCTTTTGCTACAAATTCCATATCATCAGGAGAAGTATTAACATCTTCAGCCGTTATATATCGACCATTTAATGACTCAACAAATCTACCGAATGCACGGAAATAACCCTCACTCTTCACTTTTTCAGGATCACCAATGAGAACAGTTTTACCACCGCCAACATCAAGCCCTGCTGCAGATGACTTTAATGTCATGCCACGTGCAAGCCTTAACACATCTTCAATGGCATCATCTTCATGTTTGTAATTCCAAATACGAGTGCCACCCAAAGAAGGCCCAAGTTTGGTTGAATGAATACAAGTTATTCCCTTAAGCCCTGTAGTGTTGTCGTGAAAAAATACTAATTCCTCATAAGCGTATTTTTCTATATAGTCGAAAATCTTCATAATCGTCCTCCTATCAAATATTTTATAATATACTTATTAGTTTAGTTCTTTTTTGATATTTTACAAGTGCCTAAAACTAGCAATTTTCGAGGCAAGGAAAATAGAATTTAATTTGATGTCCCAACTGTCGGCTCTTGAAGTAAGAATGATAGGACAACTCGCTCCCATAATCACAGAACCTGTCTGGCTCTCCGACATATAAATTAATGCTTTATATAAAACATTGGCAGTATCAAGGTCATGACATAAAAGAATATTAGCGTTTCCAGCCACAGGATCGGTTATACCTTTACATATTGCAGCCTCTTTCGACACAGCATTGTCTAAAGCTAAAGGACCTGAGACTTTACAATTAGTTATTTCGCCACTCAAGTATAATTCTTGTAACTGTTTAGCATGCACTGTCGCAAGCATTTTCTCGTCATAATATTCTTTCGCACAAAGACAAGCAACATTAGGCTCTTCATACCCCAAAGCATTTGCAACATCACAAGCATTCTTTATTATACATTTCTTAGCTTCAACATTAGGTTCAATATTCATAGCAGCATCAGTTATAAAATATTCCTGCCCATCTTTTAACATACAAAAACCGACATGCGAAAGTATTCTATCAGTTCTAAGCCCATTATCTTTATTTAGCACAGCTTTCATCATTAAAGCAGTCTGAACTAAACCTTTCATCAAAGCAGAACATTTTTTTTCTCGAACAAGTTTTACAGCAATTTCTGCCGAAGTTTTTTCATCACTTTCATCTATAATCTCTATTCCTTCGATGTCAAGATTATTTTCTTTAGCAATAGATTCAATACTTTTTTTTATTCCAACCAATACAAAGTCAGCTAATTTATTTTTTTTAGCGACAGAAACTGCCTGAAGTGCATCATCATCATGAGCACAGACTAAAGCTATTTTACCCTCATAAGATGAAGTTCCAACACGTTTTATAAAATCTGTCATAATTTCTATTCCACCTTATATTTAATTTATTTTAAGTATAATTGTAGTATATTTTTTTGTCAATCAAAATATAGTTAAAACTAACTATATAAAAATCAATTATAATTCTATATTTAAAGATAAACTAATAAAAAATTATAAAAATATTAAAACTTAAAAAATCTATTTTTAATTAAATAACTAAATAGCCGATAATTAGAATATGATAAGTTTAAATATTTTAGTTAATGGTCGTGTACAAAACGTCGGCTTTAGTGAAAAAGTTAAAGAATATGCTGACACAGTTAATGTTAGTGGAAAAATTTGGGACAACTATGATGGCAGTGTCGAGATTATTGCTTTTGTGAAAAATAAAACAGCAATGAATAGTTTTATCGAAAATATTAAAATAGGTTCTCAAACTTCTAGCATAAGCGAGATTAATATAAATATTATAGTAACAGACCCCTCACTCGAAGAAGGTTTTGAAATAGTTGAATAATGAGTAAAAAATTATTATACATTATATTTATAACCACTTTTACTTCATATCTATTAAATGGCGAGTATATCAATTATAAAGTTAAAAACGGCGATACTTTATTCAAGATAGCTTTTGACTATAATATGAATGTGGATAATTTCTTAAAAATAAATAAAATAGCAGACTATAAAAAATATAATCTAAAAATTGGAAACACTTTAAAAGTAACTGACAACAGAAGTTCTGTGTCTTACAAAGTTAAAAGTGGCGACACTCTTCTTGGAATAGCTTATGCACATGACATGAATGCAAATGAGTTTTATAAGTTAAATAAAATTAATTCTAAATATATGCTAAAATTCGGTGATAATTTAAAAGTTTATAAAAAAAATAATAGTATAACTAAAACAAAAGAAGTTAAAAAAGTAGTAAATAAAACTGACACTAAAGACACAATCAATTATAAAGTTAAAAACGGCGACACTCTTCTTGGAATAGCTTATGCACATGACATGAATGCAAATGAGTTTTATAAGTTAAATAAAATTAATTCTAAATATATGCTAAAATTCGGTGATAATTTAAAAGTTTATAAAAAAAATAATAGTATAACTAAAACAAAAGAAGTTAAAAAAGTAGTAAATAAAACTGACACTGAAGGCACAATCAATTATAAAGTTAAAAACGGCGACACATTGAGTGAAATTGCTTTGGCACATAATATGGATTTGATAGATATTTATTCGATTAATAATTTAAATAACAAATATGTATTAAAATTCGGCGACAATCTAAAAGTTTATAAAAAGAGTAATAATAGCAAAAAAGTTGTGGCAATATACATAGCTAAGAACGGCGACAATTTATATTCTATAGCCAAAAAAAATAACATGACATTTAATCAACTAGCACAACTTAATAGCATGAAAAATCCTAATGCATATAAACTAAAAATTGGTGAAAAATTGAAGGTAAATAAAACTGTAATAATTGCCAAAAGTCCGCCAAAAAAAGAAGTGAATACTAGTCTGCCAAAATCATCATTCATGTGGCCATATAGAGGTTCTGTTATAGTTGGATATGGTGTAAAAAATGATAAAACAGCTAGCCGAGGAATTAGTATATCAGCCAAAATTGGTAGTAAAGTTTTAGCCTCCGATGATGGAGTAATCGAATATGCTTCTAATATTCGTGGTTTTGGAAATGTCGTTATAATAAAACATAAAAATAATTATACCACATCTTATGCACATCTTTCTAATATAAATGTAAAGCTTGGTGAAACAATAAAAAAAGGTGAGGCAATAGGTGTCATTGGAGATACTGGTCTCATCGATGATTATCGATTATATTTTAGAATAAGCTATAAAGGCAAACCCATAAACCCTATGAGGCTTTTACCTAAAGGATAATTATTGAGCTTAAAACATCAGAGCTAGTTTGATTTTTATAACCCCAACATGCTAAAGCTAATGACATAACAATATCGTCATGAAAGTTTATCCCTTCATATTTAATACTCTCATTTATATAGAAGGATTTAAAATTTTCAAACTCTTCTGCTATAATATCTTCATGTATCAGTTTTATTTTTTTATTTTGAAGTAATATCGATAAATTAAATACCATCTGTTCTTTAAGTTTATGTGTAAAAATAATACTTTCTACATTAATATTGTTTTCAATTAGAACCTCAACAATAGGATCACCCACTCCTGTTGAATCGACATAGCAAATATAATTTCTATAATTATCTGTGCATTTTTTTATTCTCTCGACAATGCTCATCCAAGGTATTTTATTAAATCTGTCAAAATATATCATTTCGCCAGTTCGCTGTGATAATGCAGAAACTACAGTGTAATCGGTTTTACGTGCCAAGTCAATTCCTATTATTATATATTCATCTTTATATGAATCTCTATAACTTGAAGTGAAATCGATAGACTTAATATTAAAAAATGACTTTGAGTCTGAAAAGCAAGCCAAATACTCTTCATTAAATATACTTTCTGGCAGGCTCTTAAATACATTCAAAATATCATCGGTTGCGATATATGGATTATCATAAGTTGTAAAATGAAACACATCGGTGTCTGAAGTTTTATTATGCAAAGAATTTTCATATAATTTATAAAACCAATTTTTAGACTTAGGACTTGATATAAAAACACCTTTGCCAAATTTGTCTGATAATGCTGGACGTAAATATGAGTAATAAATAATATCTGGAATATTCGCACATTCATCGATGACTAACAAATCTATCCCCTCACCTAAAAGAGAATTAGGGCTTTTCGCACTTTTTCCCTTTAGAGAACTTCCGCTAATTGTTATTATTTCCATATCTTTTGCAGATGAATAAATAATAAAATTTGGTAAATTATTTATATATTTTAGTATTTCATTAAATATTCTCGAAGCAAGTTCATAAGTGGGAGCAACTATCCAAACTTTTTTATCTTTTTTAAGTAGCATAGGAATAATCTCATAAAGTGCAGCATAATAACTTTTACCAAATCGTCTGCCAGCCACAATAACTTTAAACCGTTTATTACTCTCAAGTATTAACCTTTGCTTTGAATGAGGTGTCAATTTTAAAATTTTTATATATTTATTAGCTGTTTCTTTGTCCATACTAAAATAAAAATTAATTAGATATTATAGTTTAAAAATAGATTAAACAAAAAATATACTATATTTGATTGACTCTTTTAGATTACTATAGTACCATAAAGAGATTATCTGGTAGAAAGGCTTAATATGTTTGAATATTTAGAAGTTCTAAAAGTTATATTTATAGAACAAGACCGTTATATGTACATGCTGCGAGGGCTTGTATTTTCGATAGGAACTACAGCAGTTGCAGGTGTCATAGGTATAGTTCTTGGTGTAATAATAGCTATTATGCAAATTATACATTTTTATCCATTTAAAAATTCTAAAATACTTAAAAACTTTAATCCAATATCAGAACTAGCAATTTTATATATAAACTTAATTAGAGGGACTCCCGTTATCGTTCAACTTATGATTTTTGCTAATGCAATATTTGTAGGTGCTTTAAGAGATACTCCAATATTAATAATCGCGAGCATTGCTTTTGGTATTAACTCGGCTGCTTATGTTGCTGAAATTATACGTTCAGGTATTGAAGGGCTTGATAAAGGTCAAATGGAAGCTGCTCGTGCTTTGGGCATGCCCTATCCATTGGCTATGATAGAAATTATAATTCCACAGTCGATAAGAAATATTCTACCTGCACTAGTGAGTCAATTTATTAGCTTACTCAAAGAAACATCAATTGTTGGTTTTATAGGTGGCATAGATTTACTGCGTTCGGCAAACATAATAACAAGTCAAACATATAGAGGAATTGAGCCCCTTTTAGCCGTGGGACTTATTTATTTAATTCTAACATCGATATTTGCTATGTTTATGAGAAAAGTTGAAAAAGGGCTTAAAAACAAGTGATAAAAATAAAAAATCTACATAAAAACTTCGGCGATTTAGAAGTATTAAAAAATATTAGCATCAATGTTAAGAAGGGTGAAATTATCGCTGTGATAGGGCCTTCAGGCAGTGGAAAGTCGACATTTTTGAGATGCATTAATAGACTTGAAGAACCATCAGATGGACATATATTTATTCATGATATTGATTTAATGGATAAAACTAGAAATATTAATTTATTACGTCAAAATGTTGGAATGGTATTTCAGTTATTTAATTTATTTCCTCATAAAACTGTTTTAGAAAATATAACATTGAGCCCAATTAAATTAAGAAAAATAACTAAAGAAGAAGCAGAGGCTGAAGCTTTCATATTGCTTAAAAGAGTAGGACTTGAAGACAAGGCTTATGTGTATCCTAATAAATTATCGGGTGGGCAAAAACAAAGAATAGCAATTGCACGTGCTTTGGCAATGAAGCCAGAAGTTATGCTTTTCGATGAGCCGACTTCCGCACTTGATCCTGAAATGATTAAAGAAGTACTAGATGTTATGGTCGATTTGGCAAAAGAAGGCATGACTATGATAATTGTTACACATGAAATGGGCTTTGCTCGAAATGTGGCTACTCGAATACTATTTATGGATGAAGGCGTTATTCTGGAAGATGAAACACCTAAAGAATTTTTCGATGCTCCAAAACATGATAGAACTAAAGAATTCCTTTATAAAGTTCTTAATAAATAAAATAATCTTTCTATCGAATAGTTTTACCCAATTTTTTTAGTAACTCTATTAATGTATCCGATTCATCTTCAGTTAATGGATTTAGATTTCCTAAAAACTTAACATGTTCAGGAAAAAGATTTTTCATAATTTCATTACCTTCATCTGTAAGCGAAAGTTCAATAAAACGTTTATCTAAAGAGTTTTCCTCTTTTATTATATACCCTCTTTTAACTAATTTGTCTATTGTATATGTCGTTGTTCCACTTGTAAGTAATATTTTTTTTGCGAGCTCTTGAGCACTGACTTTTTTAGTTCTATTATAAAGATATTCAAGTGCCCCAAACTCACTATCTGAAAAACCTAGCGTTTTTAAATTTGATGAAACTTCACCTATATAAGATTTATAAGCCTTAGCAAGTACAACTACAAGTTTTAACGCACGGTCTTCTATCATAAATATTTAACCTTTTTATCATTATGAAGTTGATTATATATTGTTTAAGAATATTTTCAAATAATACATAGTTATTTTTGTATGATCAACTTGATATATTAAAAATCTATAGATATATCATAATATTAATATACTAAAAAATATTTATAGGAGTTTATAATTATGAAAAAAATGATAGTTTTAATTTTTATTGCCTTGGCTATAATCGCTTGTGGAGTAGACACACTAAAGCCAGACGAATTAACTTTTACTACATTGCCTGACGCAAATGAAGAAAGTGATGTCGGTTCTCTAGAAATGGCTATAATAGGAAATAGCACAGCACCAGAATATCCAATACCAATACCAGACGGTGAAAATGGATATAAAGTGCTTGGTAAAACTGGTAGTCCTACAATTTTGCAAAATGTATCTGCTCAAGTTCTTAATCTTGAATATTTACCAAATGCAACTAAACTTCCAACAGAGGCTTATGTCGCAACTATTACTACAACCACTGTAACACCTTTTATAGGTGGCAATCCTGGCGAACCTACAATAACAACAAAGGTAGACGAAAGTCAAGTAAATTTAACTATAGAGGAAACAAAGGCAGCAGTTGTGGATACAGGTGCATATGCCGAGTATAAATTTACACTTGACCTTACATACCCACCAGGAGATGTAACTGTTCCTCCTATAGCTCCAGCAGGAGACGAGAGTCAAACAAACACTTCAATTACTATAGCAGTAAAAATTGATTATGAAAAAATAAACGCGGAAGCTTTCGACGAATATACAATAAAAAGTATTGGTAATACAAAACCAACATTTGAAGGCACTATAGATAATAATGAAATAGTCAAAAAACAAATTGAAGGTTTTACAAAAGGAAATACTCTTATTACACCAGAAAAACTATCTTCAGTTAATAATTTTTATGTAGCTGTTGCTGGCAAAGATTCTCCAATTTTTAGTCCTATTAGTTATGATGGAAAAGATCAAGTCGCACCGTCTTTTACTGCAGATTATAATAATGGAGAGATTTCTATAAATCCTGATAATGCGGAAATTGGTACTAAATATAAAATTTGGATTATAAATAGAGCTAAGAAATAAGCTTAAAAAATAAGGATAATATTATGAATAAAAAATTAATTTTGACTTCTTTATGTTTGCTTGCCACTTTCACAAGTGCATTCGGACAAGTGGGAGAGTTCACAGATTCTGCTAGAAGTAAAGCAACTACGGGTATGTTTACAAGTGACTCTGATAATGTTATTGCCGATGATATTTTCTTAATTGAAAGATCATTCTTTTCAGCTGGTTTTCAACCATCTCTAACATTAGGTCAAAAAGACTCTATGGGTAATATGACTGTTTTTTGGGCTATGCCTATAAATGATAAAATGACTGTCGGTATCGCTGGTGAATATCAAATGAATGCAAACAGAACTGAAGCATCAAGCTTTTTGGGTGATTCTACAGGAACAATGCCAACTATTCCAAATGGAACAGCCCTTCCTACTACAACAGGAAATTTTATAAACACGGCTAAAACATTAAGTGAAGATAATGCTTTTAATATTCGACCCGTTTTCAGATTTGGTGAATTCGCTATATCATATCGTATATACCGTGAAGGTAATTATACTGCCTTAGAAAACAAAGCGACAGTGGTGCCTACTGGTGAAGTATCTATCACTAATGGGTATTACAATAATAATTCTATATGGGAGCATGAAATTGGTTTCGCCTATAAAATTCCTGATTATATAAAATTTTATATACCAATTGGTGTTACTATATATGAGAATGGATACAATAATCTTTACTCACATGATGCTCAACTAACTCCAAGTAAAATTGAAAACTACTCAATTGTAAATCAAAATAATAAAAGAATTAATTTATATATGAATCCTGAAATTAATTTCCTTGTTGATATTGGGCCTATTAATAACTTTAAAACTGGTCTCAATTTTGATATGGATGTTGTAAACCCTGGTGATGCATCTGAAATTACTACTAACTATTCAGGTAATAGTATTGTTGGTGCTGATATTGCTGAAGACAAAACAGTTATTTCTATAGACAAAAAGTCGAACATAAGCTTTGGAACTTACATCGAAATGACTATGCAATGGGATACTTGGGAAGATAAAATTTCTTTCGTATTCGAGCCTATTTTGGGCGTAGATTACAGAAATGAAGCCTTTGGTTCTATTACAGCGACTGAAACAACTACTGCTGTTGATGGAAGTAAAGTAGAAGTTATAGCTAAACCTAATAGTTCTATTTCAAAAAATACAGTTAATACTTACTTAATATCTAGTATAGGTTCTATTATCAAGCCTGTAAGTTGGTTTGAATTCAGAGCTGGCTTAAGCTATGGTTTCAATTGGGACGCCACTACGTCTACTACCAGTTATTCTCTTTCAGGTGCTGGAGATGTAAGCACATATAACAGTGATTTATATTCTCAATTCGAAATATACAGTGGATTTGGATTCATATTCGGCGAAGATTTCTTCCTAGATGTATATATCTCGGCTGGTAACTTCGATGATACAGATGGTGACTACCCTACAAATCCTCCTACTGGAGACGAAAAGTATGACCTATTTGACATAAGAAATTATGGATTTCAACTGACATATCGATTCTAAAATTATATCGTAATAATTAATATTAAATAGACTCAAGCTTTTAATTTAAGTTGAGTCTATTTTTTTATTTAAACTAATAAAAAGTATGATATAATAATAAAAAATTCGAAGGAAACTATTCATGAATAAAATTATATATTTCACAAAATCTGGTAATTCGAAAATCATGGCAAATGGTTTGAGTGAAGTTTTGAATATTGAAGCTATAAATATATTGGACAAACCTATTATAAAAAATATAGAAACTCTTATAGTAGTATCTGCAATATATAAATTTCAAGATTCACCAGAGATGCGAGCATTTATTGATACTTTCGAAAAAGACAGTGTAAACAATGCTATTATAATAACATTATCAGCAAGTGGATTTATGAGCCAGAAAAAAATTATAGAAATGTTTCATAAAAAGGAAATTAGAACCTTGGGTGAAAAAACTTTTAAGAGTTCTTTTTTAATGATTAATAAAAATCGTCCAAATAGTGGAGATATCGATAATGCTAAAGATTTTATAATTAATATAATAAAAAATTAAATGCTATAAAAATCATTTGTAAAATTAATATCATCTTTATTCATTTTGTAATAAATATTTTCGCACTCACTTTTCGGCACATATATTTGACTTCTATTTAATACAAAAATTAATTTCTGCTTTTGACTTTCAATATCTTCTATGTGAAAATTACTATTTGTATTATTCATTTCATCATAAAGTTTAGAAGTCGCATCTTCATGGCATATAAAAAATTCATCATTCAATCTATTAAATATTGACAAAAGCTCCGCAGTGTTTTTAGCATTAAGAATATTTTTTTTGATACTATTATTAAACTTAGCAAGCTCAAAATATATAAATTCGCCACCACCATTCCACTCCATATTTTTAGAAACTCCACCCTGCTCTCCCGCAATAACTTTTTTAAGCCTTTCGAGAGCAACATCTGTGATATGAGAAACCTGCTCAACACCAATATATTGACGTTTCATCTTGTGAGCAACTGCCAAAGTCGTGCCACTTCCAGCACAAAAATCTAAAACAATATCATTTTCTTTAGTTGAAATCTCTATTATCCTAGCCATGAGTGCTTCAGGTTTAGGATTCTTAAACACATTTTCGCCAAATAAAAGATTAAGCTCATTATTTGCCGATCTTGTAGTACCCAAGTCGGATAATATATTTTCAGGTATAACTTGTTTATCTTCATTCGGAAATATTTTTTCTCGAGGCACATTGTTATAATCAGGTGCTGTTCCAAAATAAATTTTATTATCTTCAATATATTTAGACATTGTATTTTTATCGCAAAGCCACTGGCGATTCCAAAATTTTCCTGAAGGCGATTTTATTCTATAATAATTTTTATGATTTTTATTTGATCTCTCTTCTGAAAAAGAAATGCTACCTGAAAACCACTCCCCTCGCTCATCACTATCAGGATTCGACATATGACCACTCACCGATTTCGATTGCTTCCAACTTTCAAGTGAGTTGATATTTTTAGCATAACATAATGCATATTCTTGAAGTGTTCGCACATTTTTATTTTTTTTACCCTTGCCATGTAGCCACATAAAATTACTGACAAAATTATCAATATTGAAAATCTCATCCATCAAAACTTTTAAATATGCTTGTTCATTATCATCGCATTGCACAAAAATTACTCCATCATCACTAAGTAATTCTCTTGCAACTTCAAGGCGGTTTTTCATAAATAATAGCCATGTCGAATGCTTGAACTTATCATTATAATCAAAACTATCACTGCCAGTATTATAAGGCACGTCAATATAAATTAGTTTTACTTTTTTTTGAAACTCACTTTTAATACTATGAAGCACTAAAAGATTATCGCCTTTTATTAATAAATTATTTTTAATTGTACCGTTTACATCTCGCATAAAACCATTAAATTTATCTGAAGTATTTTCACCATACTGCTTGAAATTACAAAATGCTTTTTCGCTAAGTAACATATTAATTTGATTATGCGATGTCGATTTGTTAAAAAATATTTCATTTGTTTTTATATCATCTTTTGTAAGACCACCCTGCAAAATGCAGTCTTTATATGGAAAGTTTAACAAGACATCATCATTATTAACTGCCCCAAGCACCCAATTTTTAGAACTTATATATGAATTATTTAGAGTATTTAAACAAAAAATATTGATATTATCTATTTGCTTGAAAAAAATATCTCGTGTTTCATCATCATTATACAAAGTTTTTATGACTCTCTCATCATAATTATTTGCATAATAAATAAGCAAATTGTAGTCGAGTTTATTATTAGTAAATATACGGTTATCTGTCTTAAAAATGTTTTCAAGCTTAGATAATAATTTGTGTTCTGGGTTCATCAATTTTCCTCGCATTCGAATAGTTAACTATAAAGCAAATAGAAAATATTATCAATATGTAATTTGATGCTTTTTATTATATGTATTATGATAAGGATAAGCTAAATTGATTAAAATAAAGAACTCAATAAATTATGTTAGTAAAGAAATAATTAAAGGTGAAAAATAAAACTTGTGAACTCTATCATTATATTGATTGATATAGCTCACAAATAATTATTCTAAATTGTTTTTTGTATTAATAAAGGTAGAAGTCCTACTTTGATTAATTTTATTACTAGAGCCTAAGCTGCTATGCATTTTATATCGATAAATTTTTAGAGCGATTTAATTAAAAATTAATATATATATATTTAAATTAGATGCAAATAATATCCAAGCTAAATATGGCAGAAATAAAGTACCTGACGATTTCGAAACCTTATAAAAAAAGAAAATAGATATTATAACGACTATATCAAGAATTAATATAACAATTACTCCTAGTAAAGGATTTTTAAGACCGAAGAACATATAAGTCCATAAAATATTTATTATAAACTGAGTTGCAAATAATATTAAAGATATGGTTTTATATTTTTGAATTATAGGATCAGAATTTGTATTTGTAATTAAAAGAAATGCTAAACTTAAACCTATAAGAATATATAAAAAACCCCAAGCTATTCCGAATACAAAATTAGGCGGATTTAATGGTGAGAGCTTTAAACTATTATACCATTCATAATTATTATTAGTCAAAGTTGAAGTAGCAAAAAAACCAATTAGTATACATACCAACGGTGCTGCTATTAATGTTATGATAGATTTTTTATCCATATTAAACCCCTTTAATTATAAAACTATTAAATTATTCTATAGTTTTATATAATAAAGAAAACCTATTATGAGTTACAAAATTCAATTTAAAGAGAATATATTCTTTTTATATATAAGTATTTAAAGGCCTTCTTATAATTCAATATATGGAAGACCTTTAAATTAATATAAAATTTATCTACCCAATAATTTAGGAGCAACAAATTTTGACAAAATAACTAAAGAAACAACACCTGTTAAAAGTGACATGTAAACATTCAATGTTAGACTGCCGACTAAAAGACCTAATAATGATGATATTGCAATTACAACAGCATAAGGCATTTGAGTGGCTACATGTTCTAAAAGTGGACAATTACTACCAGTCGATGAAAGAATTGTAGTATCTGATATCGGTGAACAATGGTCGCCAAATACCGCACCAGAAATAACAGCACCTATAGTTATACTAATAACTGTAATTAAAGCCTCCCCACTATAACCACTTGCTAAAGCTAATGCATTAACTATTGGCATAGCAATCGGTATCATTATCGCAAAAGTACCCCAGCTTGTTCCTGTTGAAAATGCTATTATAGATGATAATAAATACATTACTATAGGAAGTGCCCATAATGGAAATGAAGAGTTTACAACACTTTCAGATAAAAATGATGCCAACCCTAACCCACCATCTGCAGGGCTTGATCGAATAATACTACCAATAGTCCATGCTAGTGAAAGTACAATTAATGCTGGAACCATTGATTTAATACCATCAGTTATAGCATCCCCAGCAACTCTAATTGTAAAAAGACCTCTGACTAAATAATAAATATATGAAAGCGTAATTGATATTATAGCACCATAAAATAAAGCCTTAGATGCATCAGTATCGATAAACCCTTGTCTAATACCTATAGTTTTAAATGCCTCACCAAAAGTAGCAATCCCCTCAGTACCTATAGCACCAAGCCATGTAGTAATAGGAAAAAGAGAAATACATACGACAATTAATATAGCAAGTGCGACTACCATATCATACCATCTAGCTTTGCTGTTTTGAGGCTCAACTTCAATATTACCCGGACAAGCACCATAAACATCTTCACTAAATAGTTTTCCATTTTGAGCATCTCTCTCAGCTTTAGCCATAGGCCCAAAATCTTTCAAACCCATTGCCAATAAAAATACAAATAAAATGGCAAGCAATGCATAAATATTATAAGGTATAATATGTAAGAAAAACATAAACTCACTTATTCCCAAAGTATCAAAGGAGTCAGATTCTCTAATATAACTTATTACAGTGATAACCCAAGTAGAAATCGGCGCTATAATACAAACAGGGGCTGCTGTTGAGTCTATAATATATGCGAGTTTTGCACGTGATATTTTTTTCTCATCAGTCGCAGGACGCATAATTGTTCCAACAGCTAATGAGTTGAAATAATCATCTATAAATATTATAAGTCCAAAAACCCAAGTGAATAACATTACATCTCTTTTAGTTTTTAAGAATTTACTTGCCCATGCACCAAATGCACTAGTTGAGCCAGTTCTCGAGAACATTCCTATAAAACCACCCATAAGAGCACAAAAAAGAAGAATTCTGATATTCCATGAGTCGCCAACCATTCCCGCTAATTTATCAGTGAGAAGCGTTAAAGCTAAAAATGGATTTCCAAAAGATATAATCAATGTACCAGATAATATACCAACAAAAAGTGAAAGTATCACTTCCTTAGTAATTAATGCTAATATAATCGCTAGTATCGGTGGGATAATTCCCCAAAGTCCAAAGTGTTCCATAATTCAATTCCTTATTCTATAATTTTATTTTTAAATTATGCATTTCTACATAATAAAATTGCAAAGCACAAAAAGTACACACAATTTTAGACCATGCTAAAACCGCATCTACTTTCATGAAAAGAAAATACTAAATAGATTTAATAATAAAAACTATTTAATGATTATTTTCCCTGTTTGTTTCGTTTTATCTTATTTGTTGGAGAAAGAATGTTTAAGCCATTACTTATAGCAGATATACGTTTTGAAGAACCTGCTGAGAAAGCAAGGTTGATACAATTATATATTGATATGTTCATAATAGCACTCCATTTGATGTAATCTTACAAAAGATTATTATAAAATAAATACTAGCATACTATAAAAATAAAGTCAATAGTAAATGAGTTATTTTTAATAAAAACAAACCTATTGTGAAGGTACTAAAGTATTTTTTCATCCACAGGAAAAAAATGAATAATTCTATTGGTAAA
>CAMQVF010000016.1 GCA_947038115.1 uncultured Spirochaetia bacterium | reverse complement strand
GATATATTTCAAATGCCAATAATTGTTACAGCGATTAATATTTTTTCTAAATAAAAATTTGAAATAAATTTATAGAGTATAAGGTTTTAAAAGTAAAATCTTATACTCTTTTTTTATATTTTAAATTTAAATAATAATTATATTCTGCCTTGAAATCTTTCGATTATGCCCATTGTCTTTTGAGATGAGCCTCTGTTTTCGATTAATAATTTATTTGAAAGCAAACCTAATGTCTTTCGTAATTCTTTATTTTCATAGGCTTTTTTTATGACGGGGCTTAAGTCTTTGGTATCTTCGCAATTAAATAATGTTTCTTTCATATATTCATGCATGTCTTTGAAATTATTCATATGAGGGCCGACTATTGTTGCCGTTTTAAAGTATACAGGTTCAAGCATATTATGTCCGCCGACTGACTTTGAAAATGACCCACCCATAATTGCTAAATCAGCTCTTTTATACCAATAGAGTAATTCGCCTATAACATTTATTATAATACCTTCTTCGCTTTCTTTTTTACTTCTTGAATAGATTGCTAAATTATATCCGAGCTTTTTTGACATATCTTCAAGTTCTTTATATCTTAAAATATTACGTGGGACAATAACAATATAAACTTTATTTTTAAGACCAGCATCATCTATTGCTTTTAATATAGCTTCTTCTTCGCCTTCATGAGTGCTGCCTGCGACAATTATAAATCTACGTTTTGGCGGTATATTTTTTATGGCATTATATTTTTCTTTGATAAGATTATATTCAATATCATATTTCAAATTTCCACTAATTGTGATAGCCTCTTCAGGCATACCAATTGAAAGCATATTTTTTTTATCAGTAGCACTTTGAGCAAATATTTTCGTATAAAGTTTATAGTAAGGTGTTAATAGCCCTTTAGCTTTCAAATAACCTTTAAGTTCTTTTTCTCCAATTCTACCATTTACTAAGTAGATGGGTATATATCTTTTACTGAGTTCATATAACATGGAAGGCCATATTTCGATTTCAGCAATAAGCACATATTCAGGCGATATTTTTTTGATTAATTTCTTAACCATGAAAGGCACGTCAAGTGTGTTATAAAAAACTATGACACTATCACCATATATTTTTTTAGCAATTTCGTAACCCGTATATGTTGTAGTCGAAAGATAAATAGTATAGTTTTTAGCAATCAGCATATTGATAATTTCTTTGACACATGACACCTCACCAACACTCGCACCATGAATCCATATACTCTGCCCAAAACTTTCTTTAGGATATTTAAGTCCCATTCTTGCAAAATTACCGTCTTTTAATTCTTTATTTATAATTGAATTTATTAAAAATATAATGAATAAAAATGGGTATATAATTGATACAAATATCTGATATATTAAATGTAGAGGGTATATTCTCATAGATTTATTTTAACTTTTGACATACTAAAATAAAGCATTCAGCAAGTTTTTTATTCTCATCTGAAGTTTTAACTATTCCTTTTTTTTGTTTATGATTAAAAGGTGTTATACTACCACTATTTTGATTATGGCATTCTAATACACTACAATATTCTGATAATAAGTTTGTAATTTGTTCATAATTATAATCTCTTACATGGTATTTAGTTTTACCAAACAAGTGATCACTCCAAGCATTGGGTGTTGATACGATATAAAGTCCATTAGGCTTAAGTACTCTTAAAACTTCTTTTATCTGTCCTCTGTCATCTTCGACATGCTCTATAGTTTCAAATGATGTTACTATATCGAAATGGTTGTCTTCAAATGGTAACTCAAGTATAGAACCTTCTAAATATTTAATGTTATTTTTTTCGCCATAAGTATGATTAGCATATTCACAGGCATTCTTATCTATTTCTACACCAACTATACTAATAGATTTTTCCTTACTTTTAAGCAAATTGCTTCCATATCCTGTACCGCTTGCTACATCTAGCAAAATCATATCAGATTTAACATAATTAGATGCAAAATTGTATCTATCTAAATGGAAATCGCATCTGTCAGGCTTAAATAAGTCCTTTCTGTTGGCATCCATTCTCTCGCCAGCATTCTTTTTTAGCCATTTTATATATTTATTATCATCATCATCATCAGATATTATTTCGTATTTTCTAAATAGCTTCTTAAAAAAATTCATAGACATAACCTTTTTATTTTAAAATTAGAACAAATAAAACCCTAACAATATGAATTATACTTTGAACGTCTCACTTTGTCAAACACATATACTTTAAATTGTTAAATGAATAGTTTTGTTGACTTTTTGCATTTTTAAGATAATATGTAATGCATAGGGGTGTGTCAATAAATGAGTATGAGAATACTTTTAATTTTATGCTTTATTGTTTTTAGCAGTTATCTTTTTTCACAAGATGTCGTTGTCGGAGAACGCTTTGAAAAAGAAAAAATTGCGATATATCCTTTTGCCGATGAAGTCAATCGATATGCTGATGAAGGCATGAAAATAAGAGAGCTTGTAGAAAATACTGTTGTCAATATGAATCGCTTTGTTGTTGTTGACAGAGAAAATTTAGAAGTTTATCTTAAAGAAAAAGAGCTGCAACTTGCTGGGCTTACTACCGAAGATATTGTTGAAGGTGGCGAGCTTATAGGTTATAATAAAGCTATCTTTGGAACTATCACAAGGTTTAATACTATTTACGAGGCTGGCAGTTTTATATATGACATTCCGCCTTCTGTTTCTACTAGTATTCAAATTGTAATAAAAGTTGTAGATGTTCATACTGGTAAAATCCTTTATTCTTCTAGGGTGGAGGGGCATAGCAAAATTTCACTACAATATAGAAATAGATATTCTGGTGCGAGAATTGCAGTAGACGCTGCTTATGAAGATTTAATGGGTAATGTCAAAAGCAAATTACGAAATATATTTAAGATTACTATAAAAATTGCTGATGTTCAAAGAAATGGTAAAGTTGTATTGCTTGCAGGTGATGACATCGGAATGCGTACGGGATGGCATTTTAAGGTTTATAGACAAGGCGATGAAATTGTGCTTTCAGATGGCAATGTGCTTAAAGGCAATTTATCTCCTGTTGGTAGTATAAAAATTATCTCTGTTAATGAGAATTATTCTATAGGTAAAATATCGAGAGGGCTTAGCATTCAAAAAGGGGACCTTGCTACTGAAACCTTGAAGGGTGGCTTGTTTACAAGTATTTATGTTAATTATGCTTCTTATAAGTCGGACGGTTCTAGAAAAGTATTTAACTCGAGAGATAGTGCATTTAATTATGGCGGTAAGCTTAATATCGAGCTTCCTAAAATTGACTACTCTTTGGGTGTTCATTTTAAGATTGGTTATAATGCGTCGATATTTACTCCAAATTTTAGCATTGGTCTTTTGTTTGGGGATTACTTTCAGACGACATGGGGTCTTGATATGCGTTTCAATATCGATATGAATATCCCGTTATTTTATGATTATATTATGCTTAATATAACTCCCTATTTTGGTGTTGTAACTACTTTCTCTAAGATAGGATATGTTTCTGGCGGAGATTATTATGGCAGTTCATTTGATTATATAAGAGATGGTTCGAGAATATATTCAGATAATGCGATGATAGGTGCTGGCGGAACTGTTGGGCTCACGTTTAATATAACAGATACTTTTGGTATTTCTGGGGCTGTTGGGTATAGATTTTATTCTCCACCGCTTAATATTAGTACTTATGCGAGTCATTATTATAGCTTTAATAATGAAGTTGATATTGATATAGGTGATATATTAGATTTAACTGGTATCGAATATAGTTTGTCGTTTAATTTTTTATTGTAAGGTTTATTTATGTTTAAAAGTTTTATTTTTATTAGTTTGATTTTTATATATCAGACAACTATTTTTGCTTCGCTTAATTTTACAGATAACACTGAAAAAGAGCTTACTAATAAAGCTAAGTCGCCTATTATTTTTAATGAAGAGATACTTGGGGATAAATATTTTGTTGATACAAATGCCAACACTTCATATCTTACTATGGACGGTAATGATATTATATCTTCTAGTGGTTTAATTGTTTCAGAAGTAGATCTTATACCAGATTATCAAACCCCAGCTTTTAGATATACAGAAGTTACATTCATAATTTCTACAGTTTTTGCTTTTACATATGCGTCACTTGCTTCTTTTGGATTGAATACAATAGAAAATAATTTTATAATTAATGCACCAGCGAGAAACCCTTATAGACAAGTGAAGATAGCATCAACAACTTTTCAAATAGTGTCAGGTCTTGCATGTGCGACTGCTATTGCTTATGATAGTTATCAGCGATTATACGGTAAAAAGAAAAATCAATTATCTTTTACTTTAGTGCCATTTTATGAGCCTAAAAGTAATAATGGCGGATTTATGTTCGCTTTAAGCTATCCTCTGAAGACAAGATATTAGATTTTTTTGTAATTAGATTTTTTTATGACTAAAATATAAAATATGATAGAAACAAATATCATGAGGCTAAATATTGCTGTGCCCAAGATATTTATTTTACCTTTGGCTTGTGATACTATTTTTTTTTTAGGTTGCTTATTATTCGCATCTGTAAGTATTTTATTATTATTTTCGTTATCAATTATTTTTATTATTTTTTCATTCTTAGTTTTATCCAAATAGCCAAACGTCTTCGCATAAGATAGAATATACTCTTTGTCGGTTTGAAGCCTTTCTATATTGTTTGATATTTGTATCATGTCATTTTTTAATATTTTAAGTTCTGTTTGTTTTTTCTTTAAAATGGACATTTTAGATTTTATATGCAGAAAACTTTTAGGGCTTAAAAGAAAAATATAAGCGAGTCCTAATAGTAATAAAAATGTTATTATATAAAATGTTTTTGCGTTGATAGTTTTATTTTTTAGCATAAGTTATATATATCTTTTTGATATTCTATAGATTTATCGGTTTATTTTTATTAAAATTAAATTAGATAGTATTATTATTATTAATAATTATAGTGAAAAAAAATAGGATTGATTTTTTACTGTTTTTTCTATATTATAACAGCCTATGGACATTAATATAAATGAAGACTTTGTTGTATCGCTTTCAAGTATTGAATATGAAGGGCCACTTTCTGTTCTTTTTGAGATGCTTAAACGAAGCGAGAAAAGTATTTATGAAGTTTCAATTGTTGATATAATTGATCAATTTATTGGATATATTAAAAAAAAAGTTGCTTTAGATTTAGATATTACAGGTGATTTTATTTTGATGGCTTCCGATTTTCATGTGTATAAATCAAGAATGCTTTTGCCACAAGACATGAATGATGAAGTTTTTACTGAAAGGCTTGAATTTAAGATAATTGAACAGATGCTTGAGTTTCAAAAATACAAAATAGCTTCTGAAGAATTAGAAAATATGCAAGATAATGATGAATCTTTGGTCGAAAGAAAAGATATTGATAGGGTGGTATTTCACTCGCAAAAAGACAAAAAAGATTCAGATAATGATATGGCTTGGAGTGATGTAAAACTTTATGATTTAGTTTATGCTTTTTCAAAGGTGCTATTTGTGCCTGAAGATAATTTGGCTGTTTTATCTGGCGCTAACAATTTTCATATTGATGACGCCATCGAAATGATTAGAGTTAAACTTGTCGAAAGCCCAATGTTCTCTTTTATAGAACTGTTTAGAAATGGCATAACCAAAAGAGAGCTTGTTACTTTCTTTTTAGCATTGCTTGAAATGGTTAAAGAAAAAGATATTTTACTTAAACAAGATGCAAGATTTAGAGAAATTTATATATTTGAAAGAGAAAAAAAAGAGGTTTAGTGATATGGATATTGATGAATTATTAAAAGATATAATTAATTATGAAGGTGTTATATATAAAAAAGAAGTGTCGCTTAAAAAGTATAATACTTATGCTTTGAAAGCTGTGTCGAAACATTTTTTTATTCCTGAAAATATTGCTGCTTTTTCTAAGATGCTTTCTTTATTAAATGAAAATAAAATGGATTATCTAATTTTGGGTGGTGGTAGCAATATATTATTTTTAGATGATGTTATTAATATCCCAGTAATTTATACAGGGTTTTTCACGAGAATTCAAAAACTTTCAGATAAAATTATAGTTTACTCTGGTGCTAAAACTTCAGATGTGGTTAAGTTCGCATGCAAAAATAGCATGACTGGTATTGAATTTTTAAGTGGGCTTCCCGGTAGTGTCGGTGGGGCTACATACATGAATGCACGTTGTTATGGTTTTTCTATTTCTGAATATATCGACCAAGTAGGTGTTATCGATGAGAGTGGAGAGTATTTTCATATTTCGAATGAGAAGTGTAATTTTGGTTATAAAAAAAGTATTTTCCAACAAAAAAAATATGTAATTATAGATGTTACTTTTAATTTAGAACTTGGCACTAAAAAAATTATTAATACAAGGGCTAAATGTCATAAAAACGATAGAAAGTCAAAGCATCAATATAAATATCCTTCGGCTGGTTGTGTATTTCTAAATGATTATGAGGCAAATATTGTTGCAGGAAAAGTGATAGATGAACTTGCACTTAGAGGAACTTCAGTGGGTGGTGCTTCAATTTCACCTCATCATGCTAATTTTATAATATCTAAAAATGCTAGTGGTAAAGATATTTATCAGTTAATTAATAATGTGAGAGATAAAGTGCTTGCTGAAAAAAATATTAAACTTTGTCCAGAAATTAAAATTGTATCGAGTGATTCAAGCGATGTTGAGAATAATCATACTTCTGCACTTGATGAGATTTATGGTTTAATTAATAAAGTTAAAGAGAAAATATTATAAAATTTTATTATATAAATGAATAGAGAAAAAAAATTAGAGTCTATTAACAAGGCTATCTTAAAAATCGAAAAATTATATTCCAACTGCGTTCTTTGCGGGCATAAATGTCATTGCGACAGACTTAATGGATTTATGGGAAAATGTTCTGTAAAAGAAAAGCCCGATAAAATAAAAATAGCTTCGAAAACTTTGCATTTTGGTGAAGAGCCCATGCTTGTTGGAGTTTCTGGCAGTGGGACAGTTTTTTTCTCGAGTTGTAATTTACGTTGTGTTTATTGTCAAAATTATCAAATAAGCTCGGAAGGTTTGGGTGATGATATTAGTATTGAAGAGCTTGCTTCTTATTTTTTGGATTTGCAAAAATTGGGTGCTAATAATATAAATTTAGTGACGCCTACTCATGTGATATATCAAATTGTTTTAGCATTAAAAATAGCTTTTGAAAATGGTCTCGATATTCCAATTGCTTACAATACTAATGGGTTTGATAGTGTTGAGCTTATTGAGGCTTTGGATGGTGTCATCGATATTTATTTGCCTGACATGAAATATTATAAAAATGAAAACGCTAAGAAATTTTCTAATGCCTCTAATTATTTTGCAAATGCGATTAATGCTATAAAACTAATGCATGCTCAAGTGAAAGATTTTGTTTATGATGATTATGGAATTCTTAAAAGAGGGCTGATTGTAAGGCATTTAATTTTGCCGAATAATATTTCAGGCATATACGATATTTTAATTGAACTTAAAAATAATGATATGTGTGATGTAATTTTGTCTTTAATGTCTCAATATTCACCACAATATCAGGCATTAAATTATGAGGAACTTTCTAGTCCTATTACAAAAAAAGAATATGATGAGATTATAGATTATGCCGCGTCGCTAGGTTTTGAAAATATCTTGGCACAAGAATTTGAAAGCCAGTCAAATTATCTACCCGATTTTAACAATAATAAAAATCCTTTTAAAATATAAATGGTATACACGTTTTAATTTGCATATACCATTTACTCAAGTTTATTTTATTTTATCGATATAGTTCTTTCATATTTTATCTCTTCTTTTTTGGCTAGTTTTAATGTGAGAATGCCATTTTCGAGACTAGCTTCTATCGAGTCTAAGTCTATCGATTTTGTATTCACAGTAAAATTCTCCTCATATTGAGATAGAACAACTTCTTTTTCTTCTTCATCAACTTTATCAATTTTTTTTCGTGACGCAATTATCGAAAGTTTATCTTCTTTTACACCTATTTCTATATCCTCTTTTTTTACTCCAGGGACATTAATTTCTATCGAGTAATTATCTTGAGTCTCTTCTATAGAATAATTGTCAGTTTTTTTACAGTTGGAACTTCTCTCAAACTCTCTAAACATCGCTGAAACACTTGGTAAAAATATTCTGTTTGTCATAATAACGACTCCTTTTTATTTGATATAATTATATATGCAATTTTTGTACCATTATATTTTATTGTTATTGTATAAAAATAATACATTATTCTATTTATTTACTGCTATATTAAAAATTATAAAATTGTTTGTATAAATATTAAACACTTATATTTGGAACTTTGATTATATTTTAGTCGTTTTTTATTTTATTTAAATGAGATTGTATTTTTTTAATTCATATTTTATCATTTGACTTTATTCATTTTTTAAATATACTTTAAAGTGAGATGTTAGATTTTTTTTGGTATAAAATTTTAAAGGGGTTTATAATTATGAAAGTTATTGTATTAGGTTGTAATCATGCTGGAACATTCGCTTCTACAAAGATTAAAGAATTGTATAGCGATATCGAAGTTGTTACTTATGATAAAAGTGATAATATTTCATTTTTAGCTTGCGGTATAGCTTTATGGGTTGGCGGAGTTATTAAAGATCCTAAGGGATTATTTTATGCGTCACCTGAGGGGCTTGCTTCACAAGGAATTAAAGTTAACATGGGGCATGAAGTTGAAAGTATCGACTTCATTAAAAAGACAATTAAAGGAAAAAAACTTTCAGACGGCACAGAGTTTGAAGATAATTATGATAAACTAGTGCTAGCTACAGGTTCTTGGCCAGTAATTCCACCGATTGAAGGTGTAGACTTAGATGGAATTCATTTATCTAAACTTTATGAACATGCTCAAGCTATTATTGAAGAGGCTGATAAACCAGAAGTTAAAACTGTTATGGTAGTCGGCGCTGGATATATTGGTGTTGAACTAATTGAAGCGTTTAGACAAAAAGGTAAAAAAGTTATTTTGATGGAAGCTATGCCACGTGTTATGGCTAATTATTTTGATAAAGAAATTACTGAAGCTGCTGAAGAGCATATTAAAGCTGGTGGAGTTGATATGCATTTGGGAGAGAAAGTTACTAAGTTTGTTGGACCTGATGGTCGTGTCAATAAAGTTGTAACAGATAAAGGTGAATATGATGTTGATATGGTTGTTATGTCTGTTGGGTTCAGACCTAATAGCGAGCTTCATAAAGGACATGTAGATACTTTACTTAATGGTGCTATTATTGTCGATTCATATATGCAGACTAGTGATCCTAGTGTATTTGCTGTTGGTGACTGTGCTTCTGTTTATTCAAGAGCATCGCTTGCTCGTGAGTATATAGCACTTGCTACTAATGCTGTTAGAATGGGTATCATTGCTGCTACTAATATTAAAGATAAAGTACTGTCTTATCAAGGTACACAGGGTTCTAATGCTATTTGTGTATTTGGATATAGTATGGCTTCTACTGGTCTTTCAGAAGAATCGGCTATTGCAAAAGGGCTTAAAATTAAAACTAATTTCCTTAAAGATGCTTCACGCCCAGAGTTCATGCCTACTTATACAGATGTATTAGTTAAAGTTGTTTACGAAGAGCATACTAGACGTTTAGTGGGTGCTCAAATTGCTTCAGAAGAAAATCATACAGAGGCTATTCATGCATTCTCTATAGCAATACAAAAGGGTATGACTATTGACGAATTCGCATTGTCTGATTTCTTCTTCTTACCACATTTTAATAAACCATTATCTTGGATGACATCGGTTGCATTAACTTGTTTGACTTGTTAATTATAATCTAGTTTTTTCTAATGCTTTTAGCTTTTATATCTAACGATTTGAAAGCTAAAGGCATTTTTATTTTTTATCTTAAAGGAGATACATCATGAATTCTTTAATTAAACCTGATGATTTTTGGACGTTATGGGCAATTATTGCTGGTTGGGCTGCTATTAGTATTTATTTAGAACAGACTTATAAATGGGCAGCAAAAGTTTCTGGTGCTATCATCGCTTTGCTCGGTGCTTTAATACTTTCTAATCTAAGGATTATCCCATCGGCTAGCCCTATTTATGACAGCGTATGGGGATATATTGTGCCTTTGGCTTTGCCATTTTTACTTTTTCAATGCAATATTAAAAAGATATGGAAGGAAAGTGGTCGTATACTAATATTATTTTTTATAAGTTCATTCGGAACTATGGCAGGTGGTTTCATCGGTTTTGCTTTGCTTAGTAAATATATACCAGACTTGCCTAAAATTGCGGGTATGATGACAGGTTCTTATATTGGTGGAAGCGTTAATTTTGTGGCTATTGCTAATTCTTTTGAGATTCCTGCCGAGATGGTTTCTGCAGCTGTTGTTGCTGATAATTTGCTTATGGCTTTATACTTTTTTGTTCTTATAGCCTTGCCTTCGATAGCATTATTTAAAAAGAATTTCAAGACTCCATATATTGACGAAGTCGAAAAAAATGGAATGGAAGAAGCTAAAACATTGGCGGCAGCTTATTGGCAGAGGAAAGAAATTTCACTCAAAGATATAGCATTTGGTTTCGCTTCAAGTATTTTGATTGTAGCAATTTCTACTTCATTATCACAAGCACTTCAATCTTTAATCCCAACTAACGGTGTATTTTTTAGTATATTAAATATGCTTTTAGGAAATAAATATTTACTTATAACTACTATTGCTATGCTTTGTGCAACATTTGCGCCTAAATTTTTTAGTGATATTAGAGGAGCTCAAGAAGTTGGAACATTCTTAATATATTTATTCCTTACTGTCATAGGTGCTCCTGCTTCTATTTCTTTGATAATCGAGCGTTCACCACTTTTATTGGTATTCTGTGCTATAATGGTTTTGATAAATATGCTTGTAACATTTACATTTGCGAGAATATTGAAATTTTCTCTTGAAGAAGCTATAATGGCATCAAATGCAAATATCGGTGGGCCGACTACGGCTGCTGCTATGGCAATTTCGAGAGGCTGGACTACACTTGTTGCTCCTGTTCTTTTGATTGGTACTTTAGGTTATGTTGTCGGAACTTATTTCGGTATTTTTATGACAACTATACTGATGAAATAATTAATAAATTTTTTAGGATATAAAATGATTTTTGATGCTCATAGTGATATTCTTTCTGATATCACAACTAAATACTCGAATGGAGAGACTGATGTTTTTCGAAGATATCACTATGATGGCATAGTTAAAGGAAAAGTTGAAGGCTCTATTTTCGTAATTTGGGTTGAGCCTGAGTATATGGATAATTCGTATGCTAGAGTTATAAAGATTATGGATTCTCTAAAAAAAGATTATGAGTATTCGCATGATATTTTATCGATTGTAAAAAGTTATGATGAGATGATGACAGCTAAAAAAGAAAATAAGTTTTATATTTTTATTGGGCTTGAAGGGCTTGAAAATATTAAAGATAATCTTGATTTAATAGATTCTTATTATGAATTTGGTTGTCGTCATGCATCGCTCACTTGGAATGAAGAGAATATGCTCGCAACTGGTGCTAAGGGCAGGGCTAGCAGGGGGCTCACTTCATTGGGTAAAAAAGCGGTAAAAAAAATTAATGATAAAAAAATGATATTAGATTTATCGCATTTAAATGACAAATCATTTTTCGATGTAATTGATGCCACTGATAAACCATTAATCGCAAGCCATTCTAATGCAAGAAAATTATGTGACGCTAGTAGAAACCTTACAGACGAGCAGTTAAAACTTATTAGAGATTTAAATGGCGTTGTAGGATTTAATAGTTACAGCGATTTTATTGGTAATGATAAAGATTCACAAACACTTGAGATGTGTGTTAATCATATTAAATATATGTGTGACCTCATTGGTGTTGATCATGTAGGGCTTGGTTTTGACTATCTCGATTACTTTGAAGATGGTGTTTTCGGCGATGCGAGTTCATATATAAAGGGATTAGAAAACTCATCTAAATCTTATAATATTATAGAATATATGCTTAATTCTGGCTTCACAAAAGAAGAGTCTGAAAAAATCGCTTATAAAAATTTTCATAAAATTATAAAAACAATATTAATATAATAATAATTCGCATTATTTAAAGATATCTCTTTCTTTTTTTGTGAAATATATCACTTTAAATACCACTAAATTTAGAAATTTGTTCCTATAGTCTACGTATATATTACTATTTTAGTACTTTTTTCTGTAAATGTTACTTAATTTCTTGACAAACAATATTTTAAAACTATACTTTGAGTTATATGGTAGTTGTAATTGCTATATAATATGATTTTTTCGAGATAGTAGTTGTTCATTGTTTTAATACTTTAAGGAGTTATAGAAGTGTTATATAATTTTAATTTAAAAATGCATGTCGGTAAACCGAGTATTGCAATAGTAAAAAAGGGTGATAAGGTTGAGCGAGGAGAGCGTATATCGAAAGCTGATGAGGGTATATCTGCGCATATTCACTCATCTGTTACAGGTGTGGTTTCAGATGTTACATCTACGACCATTATTATTGAGGCATCAGAGAATGTTAATATTAGTGAGTATAAAAAAATTAAAGATACTTCTAGTGTAGTTGATGCTGTGTTTGAAGCAGGTGTTGTTGGTGCTGGTGGTGCGGGATTCCCCACATACATCAAATTAAAAACAAGCATTCCGCAAGGTACTATATTAGCTAATTGTGCTGAATGTGAACCGGCACTCGAACATAATGTGGATTTTTTAAATGAAAACCCGCAACTCATAATTAAAGGTATTAAGTATGCCATGGAAGCGACTAAAGCGACTAGTGGTGTTATTGGTATCAAATCTAAACATAAAAAAACAATAGATATATTGGGAGAGGCTGTTAAAGCTTATTCTGATATATCTATTTTGTTATTAGACGATATGTATCCAGTTGGTGAAGAAAGAGCTTTAATATTTGCACATTGTGGTAAATGGTTGGGAGCTAGAGATTTGCCAGCTAAAGGTAATTATGCTGTTTTTAATACAGAAACACTTGCGAATATTGTTTATGCTGTTGAAGATAGAAAGCCTGTTATAGATAAAGATATCACAGTTGTTGGCGATTTTAGTAATATCGCTACACATAGTATTGTTCATAAAAATGTACCAATAGGAACTCCTATATCACATTTAATCAAAGATGTTAAAACTAAAAGCACTGTGGGTGAAATAGTTATAGGTGGCCCTTATACTGGAGTTGCAAGCCCTTTAGATGAGGCTTATGTAACTAAAATGTCTGGTGGTGTAATTCTTACTATCGATATTCCACGCTTCAATGGTGACTTGGGTTTGCTTGTATGTGCCTGCGGAGGAAATGAAGATCGCTTAAGAGATATCGCCGCTAAAATGGGTGCTAATGTTGTAGATGTTGCTTTTTGTAAAAATATAGATATGGAATCAAGAAAATGTGAGACTCCTGGGCATTGTCCCGGTCAAGCACAAGCAGTTATGAAACTTAAAAAAAGTGGTGCTAAACGCCTTTTAATTTCTAACTGTAGCGATTGTTCAAACACTGTTATGTGTTCAGCTCCTGCTTTAGGTATTGGAGTTTATCATGCGACAGACCATATCTTTAGAACAGTTGGTAAAGAGCTTTCTCGTAGATTAGCTCTTTAAGTATAAATAAAATTAATAAAAAGGAGTAAACGCTTATGTCGATGAGTCAAGAGCATGTAGAAAAAGTTCTAAACAAACCTGCTATAGTATGCTGTCGAACGGAATCTGGTACTATTATAGAGGCCGCCACGCTTGAAGATCCTGATATATTTCCAGATCTTGAAGATTCAGGGCTTCTAAAAATTCCTAGTAATTGTTTGAAAGTAGGACAAGTTCTTGGTGCTAAGCTTACAAAAACGATTGATTCGCTTAGCCCTTTAACTCCAGATATTGTGGAAGGTTATTCACAAGTATCTGATGGCGACAGTGCAGTTGCTGAAAAAAAAGTTGAAGAAAGTGGGTTTTGTGGAGATGTTGACTGTGGTGCTTATGCTGTAACAAAATTTAATTTGAAAGCTGGCGCTATTATTTCTGCTACAGATTTAGAATCAGCATCGTATCTTAATCAACTGGTAGATTCGAATCTAGTTAATTTAGATAATGCGTGTAATGTAAAAGATGTTGTTGGAAAAACTTTAGTATGTGATGTAGAAGCGCTTGTAGCTTTGACAGCAGAACACTTTGGTGAGAGTTCTCAGTCTAGTTTGCAAGAAGATTATCAAGTATACGGAGGTTCTATTTTGAAAATACAAATAGGGGAAGGAAAAAATATTAACATTGAGATACCTTTAACTCAAGGATTATTGGGCAATGTTAAAGGTGGTTCTACTGAAGCTCCTAAGGCTTTTCAACAAGCACAAGTAGCTGGAGTAAGTCAAGCTTTGGTTGTTCAAGAGCCTAAAGTTATTAGAACGTTGACACGTAAACACTTTAAAATTGATAAAGTGGAATTTGGTAAAGAGACCAAAATTGATGGTACTACTCTTTATATAAGAAAAAATATCGTGGCTGATTGTATTGCGTCTGATAAATTAGTTGTTGATGTTAAGTGTGAAATTATAACTAAAGATAAATATAACACTTATAGCGATACAATTATGGATGTTCAACCTATTGCGACTAAAGAGAAAGAGTCTAAATTAGGTTCTGGATATACTCGTATTTTAGATGGCGTTGTAATGGTTGTAACTGGGCTTGATGAGGGTGGTGTGCAAGTTGGAGAATTTGGTTCTTCTGATGGAAAGATGAATGAGTGTATAAAATGGGGTCGTCCCGGTGCGCCAGATGATGGAGAGATTTTAATTAAAACTCGAGTAGTCATCAAAGCACATACTAATATGGAAAGACCTGGGCCTTTGGCTGCTCATCGTGCCACTGAATTTATTACTCAAGAGATTCGTGAAGCGTTAAAGCTTGCGCCTGAAAGTCTAATTGTAAGCGAAGAAGAATTTATACAATATAGACGCCCTGGTAAAAAGAAAGTTGTATTAGTTAAAGAGATTATGGGTCAAGGCGCTATGCATGACAACTTAATTCTCCCCGTTGAGCCCGTTGGTATATTGGGTGCTAAACCGAATGTTGACTTAGGTAACTTGCCTATTTTCTTCTCGCCACTCGATGTATTAGACGGCGGTATTCATGCATTAACATGTATTGGGCCTGCAAGTAAAGAGAATTCTCGCCACTATTTTAGAGAGCCATTAGTTTTGGCAGCTTTAAAAGATGAAGATATTGACTTATGTGGTGTTATTTTTATTGGAAGTCCTCAAGTTAATAGCGAAAAATTCTATGTATCTGAAAGATTAGGTATGTCAATTGAAGCTATCGACGCTGACGGTGCTATTATTGGTACTGAAGGTTTTGGTAATAATCATGTTGACTTTGCTAGCCATATTGAACAAATTGGTATGAGAGGCGTTAAAGTCGTTGGAATTTCTTATTCTGCTATTCAAGGCGCATTAGTTGTTGGTAATAAGTATATGATTGCGATGATTGACAATAATAAGAGCTCAGAAGGTATTGAAAATGAAATGCTTTCTTGTAATACTCTTTGTCATGAAGATGCTATTCGTGCGCTTGAAATGCTTAAAGCAGCTATGGCTGGAGAGAATATTGCTGAAGCTGAAAGAAAATGGAATCCTAATGTTAAAGAAAATAACATTGAGGCTTTAAATAAGGCTGGCATAAAAGTAGAACGCTCTGATATTATTTAATAGTGATGATATTTATTTTGAAAGGATTATAAGTTATGGGCATGGATTATAACGACCAAATTGCAGAAATTCGGGGTATTATAGTTGAGCTACATGAGGGTTCGGTTGCTATCGACTTCAAAGGAAGAATGGGGCATCTTCGAATTCCACTGCGTATGCTTATCACTGATTATCCGCTTAAGTTGGGACAAGAGGTTGGTTTTAGAATGAGCCTTTTAGAGGTTCTATTTGAAGAGCCAAATGAAAAATATTTAGAAATTATTAATATGAAGAATAAGAGTAATTAATCTTTAAATTAAGGAGATAAAAATGCAAGTAGTTAAGGGAATGCAATCGGAAATATATGTTCCAGTTACACCTCCACCTGTGTGGACACCTGTTACGAAAAAACTAAGCGAGATGACTGTAGCATTTGCAACTGCCGCTGGGGTGCATCTAGTTAGTCAGGATCGTTTTAATATTGCTGGAGATTTTAGCTTTAGAGAAATCCCTAGTGATACTAAAGAAGAGGACTTGATGGTTACTCATGGTGGTTATGATAATGGAGATGTTAATAAAGATATTAACTGTATGTTTCCTATATCAAGAATGCGTGAACTAGCGAAAGAAGGTTACTTTAAAGCTGTAGCTACTAAATTTGCTGGATTCATGGGTGGTGGTGGAAATCAGGAAAAGTTTAAAAATGAAACTGGTCCTGCTATTGCTAAGATGTTTAAAGAAATTGGAGTTGACGCTGTTATTCTTACTGCTGGCTGAGGCACTTGTCACCGTTCTGCTGTATTAGTACAGAGAGCGATAGAGGAATCGGGTATTCCTACTATAATAATTGCCGCTTTGCCTCCAGTAGTTAAACAAACTGGTACTCCTCGAGCTGTTGCTCCGTTAGTTCCTATGGGTGCTAATGCTGGTAAACCACATGACAAAGAGATGCAGACTAATATACTTAAAGATTCACTTAAGTATTTGGTGGAAATTGATTCGGTTGGTAAAATTGTGCCTTTACCTTATGAGTATGTTGCTAAAGTTTAATTTTATTTTCTAAGGTAGGGTTAAAATTTTTTTAAGTCTACCTTAAACTTTTAAGAAGGTGTTTATATGTTGAGAGATTTAAGTGTTCGTGTTTTTTATATAAAAGAAGTTCTATTTGGAGACAAAACTAGTATTCTAAATGGCGTTCTTACTTTAGATAAAAAGATTCTTGAAATGCAAATTGATAATGATAAAAGATTTGCTGAGTATATAAAAGCGTATAAACTTTCTATAATAAAGCCTAGCGAGAAAAATATTGAGATAAATACTGTAATGGATTTTATTCCAATATCGGTTAAGGCTTTGGGTGAGATAGGTGAGGGTATTACTTATACAATTCACGGGGCTAAGTTTATGCTTACAGGCGCTGATACGCATGGTGGGCAGGCTGCGGAATTTGGTTCTTCGGAAGGTATTTTATCTGAGCAAGTTAAGTTTAATAAAGCGGGTACTCCTAAAGATGATGAGTTTATTATTCACTTGGATGTTTTATTTTATAATAAAGCTATTTCAAGTAGAGATATTGTGAACTCGGCACATCTTTTGACAGAATCGATAATTAAACTTATTCGAGTTGAGCTTAAAAAACTAAATGCTAAAGATGCAAACGAAAGACATGATTATCCTATTAAAGATAGAAAAAATAATGCTAAAAAAGTAGTCATTATAAAAGAAGTGGCGGGGCAAGGGGCTATGTACGACACTAGAATATTTGCCGAAGACCCTAGTGGTTTTGAAGCAGGCTATTCTGTAATCGACATGAACTGTATGCCTGTTATGATTTCTGTAAATGAATATAGAGACGGAGCCATAAGGGCTTTGTATTAGTAGTTTTTTATTATTTTTTCAAGGGAGTTTGTATGGGAATTGGACCTTCTACAAAAGAGACAACATTACATCATTTTAGAGATCCTTTAATAGAAGAGATTACAAATGATAAAGACATTGACTTGATTGGTATTATAGTTGTTGGCACGCCTCAATCGGTAAAAGAAAAACACTTTGTCGGTAAAAGGGCTGTCGTTATGGCTGAATGTGCTCAAGTTGATGGGGTTATACTCACAGCTGATGGTTGGGGTAATAGTGATGTTGATTATGAAAACATGGCGAGAGAATTGGGGGAACGTGAAATACCTTTTTCTGGGCTTAAGTTTATTGGGACACAGGCGGAATTTGTTGTTACAAATAAATATCTAGATACTATTGTTGATATAAATAAAAGCAAAGAGGGTGTTGAAACGGAAGTTGTCGGAGAGAATAATTTAAGTAAAATGGATGCCAAGAAGGCTATAGCTTTTTTAAAGCTAAAAATGAATAGAGTGAAAGATTAGTTTGAAATATATTAAAAGGGGTGTACGTTTATGAGAATGATTAAACAACTTACAGCGATTGATTCGCATACAATGGGTGAGCCCACTCGTATTATCGTAAGTGGTATTCCTGTAATACCTGGAAAGACTATGGCAGAAAAAAAAGACTATCTAGTTAAAAATCTAGATCATATCAGAACAGCTGTAATGCATGAACCACGTGGTCATAATGATATGTTTGGTTCTATTATTACTGCTCCTTGTTCAGATGAAGCCGATGCTGGAATTATATTCATGGATGGCGGTGGATATCTTAACATGTGTGGACATGGAACGATTGGTGCTATGACTGCTTTATGTGAACTTGGATATGTTGAAGTGACAGAGCCTGTAACAAAGGTTGTCTTAGATGCTCCTGCAGGTTTGGTTCATGGGGAAGTAAAAATTGAGAACAATAAAGCTAAAGAAGTTTCTTTTAGAAATGTTCCTTCTTTCTTCTACAAGGCAGATGTCAAAATTAATATTCCAGACTTAGGTGAAATCACAGTTGATATTTCTTTTGGTGGATCATTTTTCTGTTTATTAGAAGCTTCTCAAATAGGTTTAGATTTATCTTCTAGTAATTCTAAAAAAATATTAGAAGTTGGAATGAAAATTCTTAAGAATGTAAACAGTCAGATAAAAGTTCAACATCCAGAGCTTGCTCATATTAAGACAATCGATTTGGTTGAAATATATGGACCTGCTCAAGTAAAAGGTTCTAATTTAAGAAATGCTGTAATATTTGGTGACGGTCAGTTGGACAGATCACCATGTGGCACAGGTACTTCTGCTAAAATCGCTATGCTTTATGCTAAGGGCGAGCTTAAAGAGAATGAACTTTTTGTTTATGAAAGTGTTATTGGAACACAATTTAAAGGCAAAATTGTTGAAGTATTAGGCAAAAAAGACGGCTATGAATATCCTCTAGTAATACCTGAAATAACAGCTTCTGCTTTTATCACAGGAATAAACCAGATATTTATAGATCCTGATGATCCTGTGAAATATGGGTTCACTTTAGGCTAAAACAAAAAGGAGGACGTATTATGGAATTATCATATCCAGTATTAGGGTTATGGATTATACTTATATTAGGCACATTATATTTTGCTTTTGTTCTTTTTAAAGATTTTTTCAAAAAGAGAAAAGAAGATAAGTTAGAAAAAGAAGGAAGTGCAGTAGCTATTGTTGGGCTTTCTTTATTTACACAGTTCTTTGATACTTTGGGAATAGGTTCTTTTGCACCTATGACTTCTGGATTTAGAATATTTAAACTTGTAAAAGATAAATATCTTCCAGGTACATTGAATGTTGCAGCGACAATACCTGTAAATATGCAAGCTATAATATTTATTCGTACAGTAGAAGTTGAGCCTATTACATTAATTTCTCTGTTATTTGCGGCTTTAGCAGGTGCTTTAGTTGGTGCGAGCTTTATGTCTAAACTATCTGAGAAAAAAGTGCGTTTAGTAATGTCTATTTCATTATTTATTTTAGCTTTTGTTATTTTCGCAGGTCAGATGAAATGGATGCCTGTCGGTGGAGACGCTGTTGGTTTGACAGGTGTGCGTTTGATTATTGCTATCGTTGGTAACTTTATCTTTGGAGCATTGATGACTGCAGGTGTTGGGCTTTATGCACCTTGTTTGGCTATGGTATATTTATTAGGTATGAGTTCAAAAGTTGCATTCCCTATTATGATGGGTTCTTGTGCGATTTTGATGCCTTATGCTTCTATTAAATTCATCAAAGCAAATGCTTATAATGCTAGAGTAGCCGTTATGTTTTTAATTCCTGGAATAATAGCTGTTTCTGTGGCAGCATTTATAGTAGGGTCTATGAATACTTATTGGCTTACTTGGTTAGTTTTGACTGTATTAGTTTATACTTCTATAAGTCTATTTCTTGCTTATAAAAAGAAAGCTTAAAGAAAATATATAACATTTAATTTTTATAAAACCCCTTATGTACGATTTTAAAATCAGTATATAAGGGGTCTATATATTGATTTTTTTACAGTTATACTCTAAACTGAAAAGAAGTGTTTGAAAATTTAGGAGGTTTTTAATAGGATGAAAAAGAAAATTACGTTAACAGAGTTGGTGTTTATTATGGTCTCAGCTTTATTCGGCATTCGCTGGATAGCTAGATCAACAGCGGAATCTTTCGGTTTGGGTTTGGGTGCTATACCTGCATGGTTTGTTTTTGCATTTATATTTTTTGTGCCTTTATCTTTGATATGTGCTGAACTTGCTTCAACCTATCCAAAAGATGGCGGTCTTTATGAATGGGTTAAAGAGGCTTATGGCGAGAAGTATGGTTTTTTAGTTTCATGGCTAAATTGGAGTTCTAAGATATTTTGGTATGGTTCTTTCCTTACATTCTTAGCAGTCAATATAGCATTTACTATTGGGATGCCAGAATTGGCTGCTAGTCAGACGTTTGTCGTTGCATTCTCATTGATTTTCTTTTGGATATTATCGCTCATATCAATGCGAAGTTTAGAGTTTGGTAAATATTTTACAAGTGTTGGTGCATTGGGCTCTACTGTTCCTGCTGCTTTACTCATAGTAATGGGTTTTGTATCTGTAGTAATATTGAAAAAAGCGCCTTCGGCTTCAACTTATACTATTGCTACTTTAATGCCAAAACTTAATGCTGACAGTATGGTTGCTATTTCTGCTATTATGTTTGGATATGCTGGAGTTGAAACTGTTGCAAACTTTGCGACAGAAATTGAGAATCCTCGAAAGAACTTTCCTAAAGCCGTGTTCATCGCTGCTTTTATAGTTGCGTTTTTATACATAATAGGTTCTTTAGCTATAACTATGATTTTACCAACTGCTGAGATTAAAGCATCTACTGGATTTTTAGAGGCTCTAACAAAAGTGTCTATTAATTTAGGATTTGGTACTTGGCTTATTAAAATTGTTGCTTTGGGTATTAGTATATCGATTTTGGGTGCGATTATTTTGTATATTGCGTCACCTATTAGAATGTTATTTGGTTCAGTGCCTGAAGGGATATTTCCTCCTTCTGTAACTAAATTGAATAAATATAATATTCCTGCTAATGCAGTATTGTTTCAAGCTGTTTTAGTTAGCATTATTATTATAGGTATTAACTTTTTACCGGGAGTAGACGTTGTTTATAATGTTTTAGTTACAATGACAGCTTTAACTGCTCTTTTCCCTTATGTGTTGATGCTTGCAGCTTATATTAAATTAAGAAAAACACGTCCAAATGAAGTTCGTCCATATGCTATGTCTAATTCAGACAATGTAGCTATTGGTATTGCTTGGGTTTTGTTTTTTATAATTATTATAGGTATAATATTTTCTGCAGCTCCTGTATTCCCTACATTAAAACAAAATATCATATATGAAATACAGATGATTGGTGGTGGTGTAATTATTATACTATCAGGTCTTTATTTATGGAAAAGATACGAAAATAAAAATAAACAAAATTAAGGAGTTTTTTATGTTTAGAAAAGACAGATTAGAAAGAATTTTATCGGCGATGAAAGAAGACAAATTGTCTCAATTGTTAATTACAGATTCACAGTCTATATATTATATTACTGGAATTAATATCCATAATGGTAACAGATTTTATGGACTATATATTAATGAAAATGGCAAATGTTGTTTAATTAATAATGCTTTGTTTCCTTTGCATAATCCTGAAATTGATGTTGTTTGGTATAATGATACTGAAAGTGCTGTGAAAAAACTTTCTGGTGTTGTTGATGCTTCTAAGAGTATTGGTGTTGATAAGTTTATGTCGGCTCATTTTTTAATTGAAATGATGAATCTTAAAATTGCTAGTGCTTATATTAACGGTTCTCCTTATGTTGATTATGTTAGAATGGTTAAAGATGCTGAAGAGATTGAAAAAATGCAAGCGGCTTCAACATTAAATGACAAAGCTATGGGCATGCTTATTCCTAAAGTGAAAATTGGAATGACTGAACTTGAGTGTATTGACGAGCTTACTAAAATATATGCGGAGCTTGGCGGTGAAGGTTTCTCATTTGATCCAATTATTGGATTTGGTGCTAATGCGGCTAATCCTCATCATAGTTCAAATGATACAAAACTTAAAGAGGGTGAAAGCGTTATTTTAGATATTGGCTGTGTTAAAAATGGATATTGTTCTGATATGACTCGAACTATATTCTCGAGCGAGCCAGATGCTGAATCGAAAAAAGTATTTAACATAGTAAAAGAAGCTAATGAAAAAGCTATTGCAGCAGTTAAGCCTGGAGTGAAATTTTCAGAGATAGACGGTGTTGCAAGAGGGCATATCGAAGCTGCTGGTTATGGTAAAAGCTTCACTCACAGAACTGGTCATTGTATTGGACAATCTGTTCATGAGTTTGGCGATGTTAGTGCTATTCATCATGCTACTCTAAAAGAGGGTATGATATTTTCAATTGAGCCTGGTATTTATCTTACTGGTAAAGTCGGTGTGCGTATTGAAGATTTAGTTGTTGTTACTGCAGACGGTTGTAAATCACTAAACTCTTATAGTAAAGAGATTTTTATAAAGAAATAATAGTTTTTATCTATATTTCATGGGCTATAATCTTTGATAATAAAAAGGTTATAGCTCTTTTTTTATAAAATTTAAATATGAATTGACTATTTTTGAATATACTCGTATAGTATTTTTTTTTAGAATTTAGTCAACATTTTTTTTAAAATTTATTAATTTTTTTGGTTTTTTTTCCTATAATTACTATAGAATTTCCTTTAATCCTTCACAATAGGGCAAAAAAAGGAATTTATATGTTGAATTTAGAATTAGAGAGTTTTGAAAAATATTACCTTAATATAAAGTCGCCAATTACAGTTAAGCAATATATTAAGTATATCAAACAATTTTTTAAAGCAGTGCCTAAGTTACCAGAGGATATAACTAAAAAAGATGTAAGGAGTTATATCTCTGACTATTTATCGTCAGGTCGAGATGTCGTTAATATAACTGTAAGCTTGCCTGCTTTGAAGCTTTATTTTACATTTCTAAACAATGAAGCAGGGGAAGATTATCTTGATATAAAAATATTTGAAAAACATGACTATCCATCACGTTCTTTTAAAGAGCAAAGATTTACAAGTTATAACGATGTTCGAAAAATACTAAAAGTATTAAATAAGATTGAGAATAAATTTATTCGAGTTAGAGCCAAAACTGCTATTTTAATTTTTGCGACTACTGGAGCTAGGAAACGAGAAGTAGCATTGTTGCAATTAAAAGATGTTAAAATAAATGAGGCTAAAATATTATTTATAAAAACAAAAAATAAAAAGCCCCGATATGTAAATATTCCACCGATTACAGTTAAAGCCATTAAAAAATATTTAGAACTTAGAAATAGCCGTCCAATGAAAAATAGTAATTATTTTTTAATATCAGGCTCTAAGTCAAACAGCAAATCGCATGAAGGTCTTATGATAAATTTATTTTTTTTAATTCGTAAAGATATTCCAAATTTTAGCTTTCATGCTATAAGACGTGGTTATGCCACTGAATTATTAAATAATAATGTGCCATTAATTGATATTTCAACTACTTTGGGGCATCAGACAATTGATATTACAGTCAAAAATTATTTAACTTTAAATAATAAAAGACTTGATAATTCGAGGAGTTCACATCCTGCGTTTAGAGAAAATAATAAAAAACAAGGTAGTGAAAATATTGTGCGATTTGATGATATTGTAAGGAATGTCAAAGGACTACAATAGCTTTCATTTGTATTGGTAGCTTTTTTAAGAGTTGTTTTACGCCTTGTTTGTAGCAAAACATCAAACAACTCTTAGAAAGCTTTTATATGTCATCTTCAGTAATAATACCCATCTCGATAAAAGCCTTAAAAACAATTTCACGTATAAGTCTTGATTTATCACCATTAAGATAGCCTCTTTTGTTTAGTCCAAGAGTTATAGCTCTGTCAGTTTCAGGCTTGATTCTAAAATTTATTACTTTGGATTTTTCAGTTATGCCCTTAAAATAATCAGAACCTTCTTCTCTTATGCTTTTAGATTTTAGTTTATTCATATCAGATTGATTTTCAATAAAAGTTTTATTATTATTTAATTTCGCAAGTAAATCTTTAGATGATACATCTTTCTTAGTTGACATTTGTTAGTTCCTTATTTATTAGCTCACCATTACAAATTAGATTATTTACTATCGAGAAAAATATATTATATAAATCTTGATCTTTCAAAGATACTTCACCACTAAACATATCATTTTTAATAGAAGTTTTTAATGGTATTATTATATCATTAAAATAATCACAACTATCAAGATGTTCAAGTACAATCTTATTTCTCTTTCTATTTGGTTCAAAGCAATTAAGTAAAACTTCTCTTTTTATATCTGCATTAAATCTATGTTTTATTTGGTCTATTAATCCATTAATAGAATTAAGCCCACTCATAGAAAACAAATCAGCATGTACAGGTATAAATGCTTTGTCAGCGGCAACTAAGGCATTTCTGTTTAGAATACCTAAGTTTGGGGCAGTATCAAGAATACAGACATCAAAATATTTTTCATATCTGTTTAATACTTTTTCTTTCAAAAAATAAGTACCATCAACACTATTTAATAATTGATTTTCTAAGTTAGCAAAATCAGAGGTTGAGGGTATTAAATGCATTTTGTCATTAATTAAAATAGGATTTTTAGACATCCATTTATCTAATGAAATTTGTTCTTTATCAAAAAACATTGAAAGATTGCCTTGTGGGTCTAAATCCATTAATAGCACTTTTTTATCATTCATACCAAGCACATAACCAATATAAGCACTTAGTGTAGTTTTACCCACTCCACCTTTATTATTTATTGTAACTATTTTTATCATTTTTATTTATCCTTTTATGTATACTATTATATTCTCTTGTATCCTATTGTAAGACAGCAAAATACAAAAGAATACATCCTTGCGTAAACCCATTCTAAGCTATATTACTATCTATTCTTGTATATTTGCCTTTACCTCCTTACAATCAACGATACAAACTTAATTACGCCTCAAAACCATTTTCTAAAATAGCCATTAATTCACTATCATATTGCTTGTTATTGCCTTGTACTTTTATAGCCTCAACAACACTTTTAATATCTTCTTTGGTAGTGTTCGCTACTTGTAAATGAGTTATATTACCATTACAGTTAAGTAGACAATCGCCTTTACCTCTCAACTTTTCAGCACCGTTGGCATCTAATATAATTCTACTGTTTACACCACTCGCAACTTTGAAAGCAACCTTAGTTGTCATGTTAGCTTTTAGTGTGCTACTAATAGTTTTACTGTCAGGTCGTTGAGTAGAAACAATCAAATATATTCCTGCCGCTCTACTCATGCTTGAAAGTTTTTCTAATAGCTCATCGAACTCTTTTCTTTTATCACTGATCAAGTTAGCAACCTCATCAATAATACAAACAAAATAGGGTAGTGGTTCATTCTCTTTGTTATAATCTTCTAAGTTCTGATAATCATTTCTTTTGAGAAGTGAGTATCTATCTTTCATTAAATCAACCAACCAATATAAACTATTCATAGCACCATATTTTGTAGTTTGAATAGGGCAAGCTAAGTGTGGTATATTCTTAAATAAATTAAGCTCTGTGCCTTTATAGTCGATCATAATTAGCTTTAACTCATCAGGTGTTTTATTAAGCAATAACCCATTGACTATAGAAAGCAAACAAACACTTTTTCCACTGCCTGTCTGTCCTGCGATAAGTAGATGATTTGTTTCAACCATGTCTTTAACAATAACATTATCCTCTTCATCGACTCCAAAGAATAACGGTATATGTTCACTAGTCTTTTTAGCTATGTTGCCTAGACAGATAAAATTATTATCTTGATTACGTTTAATCTCAAAACAATACTTTTCAGCCTCTGTATGTTTGCGAATAAAAATCTCATCACTGCCGAGTTTCCATTTAATTTTAGTCAAGACTTTTCTCAATACTGTATCTTTAATAAAGCAAGACTTAAAAAATATCTTATAAGTCATAAGAGTATCATCAACGGTTACATCTTGAATATCTATTTTTTCTTCTTTGAGTATAACAGTCAAGACATCTACATAATTATTATCAGCTTTTTTGTCAACAACGCTTTTACTCAACAACTCCGCCTGTGGCAACATATATTTTATTTTTTCTATTTTCTCTACTGGGGCAGTGGTGAAGTCGGCATCTTCAACAATAGCCATATCATCAACATTTCTTGTAGTCTCAATAGAAAGATTGTTTTTTGTAGCCTCCATATTTTTAGATTCGATCCACGCTTCTTTAATTGCCGTGAAAAGCTCTTGAAATAACTCTATAAAAAAACTTTTAAATTCAAGAAAAATACCTAAAATTATAGCACATGGTATAGCAAGTAAAATCATTTTATAACTCTCCTTCATATTTACAATTATTACAATCTACAATATCACAATCACACATACAACAAGGCAATATCCTTGTATTACAATTAGGGCATTTACTCGCTTTGTATTTTTCAATATATACTTCTTGTTCACATGTAGAACACCATTCACAAATTAATTTTTTTAGAGAAAACATTTTATAAACCTCCTTCATATTCACAACCATCACAATTATTCTTTTTACATGTAGCACAAGGCAATATTTTACTATTACAAATAGGACATGTATCAAGGCTTGTTTTGTCAAGAGTTACTTCTCTTTTACAATTAGCACAATATTCAGTATGTTTCATTGCTATTTATCCTTTATTTGTTTTTTATATTCTGCACTGGGGCATCATTAATTTTTATTTTTTCCTCTCGAATTCTTTTACTATTTCAGATAATTTATTAAAGGCATTTTCTAAAATAATAACTCTATTTTTTAATTTTTCATTTTCAAGTATTAAGTCTTTTTTTAATATTTGTTTCAATTGATAGCTCCTTTATTAAGCGGTTCTGAAATGTCTAAAATAATAACTATTTTTTATCTGTCTATCATTAAATATTTTCTCTTTAATGAATGGATTTTTAATATAATTAGAGTTTAAATTTATATTCTCAATAGGTTTATTTATAAATTTTAGACTCTTAATATTAAATACCTGTACACGCTCCAAAGGCTCTATAGTCGATTCAATAGCTTGTATAGGCTCTATATGAGAGTTGATAACTATATCAAAATTAAGCAATTCGATTAAATCGCCTTCGCTGTCCATTGGCATAATAATGATATTATTTATTAAAGATGGTTTTATACCTTCAGATAATAAAAAAGTTGTTTCACTTTCAACAGTATTTTTTAATATAGCATTTATATAAATAGGGCTAAAAGCTATTTGGAAATCGGGCAAATCTACATAATCAGATAATAATACTTGCGATTGTCCTATTTCCTCATTAATACTAACTACATACAATTCTTTATTCTGTACTGTGAAGAATATTCTTTTTGTTTGAATTTCTTTAATCATAGGTGAAATTTGCTTTATAGCTTTTTTTAATTCTTTAGTATTCACCGTAAATTCTTTTGCATATTCCTTAGGTATAATATTATGAATATTAGGATATTTTTGATCAACTATTTTACTATAAATAGTAATATCATTTAATACCATTTTTATATATTCATTTTCAATATCAGTATAAATTTTTATTATTCCAGTATCATTTTTTTTGAAATTGCATAATAACATATCAAAAATCATAGGATCAATTAACAAGTTATTTTTTTCGTGAATAGTTCCGTTTAGTTTTTCATGTGAAAGAGTCCGCCCTGTGGTCGCATTAATATATAAATCATTATCAATATTTTCTATTTGATAATATTTAAGAGACGGTTTTAATACATCATTGCTAATATTGCTTTTAGATTTTTTTATACTTCTTATAGTCTCATTATTATAATTTAATTCATAATTAATTTTATAATCTTTATTGTCTATTGTAGGAAAGTCGGCGGCATCCATTCCGAGAAGTAATATTTTATTATTTTTATTTGTTATATTAATTTTATTATTATCTAAAAAACTAATAAATGTATCATCTATTTTATATTCTCTTATTAAATTATAAAATTTCTTAAAATAAACCGCCACTTGAAAAGATGATCCGCTAAAATTTTCTATTTCAAGAGTGCTATTAAACCATATAAGCCCATTTGTAGCTATTATATGTAACTTGTCATCTATTACATTTAATACAATATTGCTTTCAATGTTATATATATTTTTACCTTCAATTAAATTTGTAATTCTTTTTAATTCATCAAGTAGTTTTTTGTTATCGATTTTGATTGTGTTTGTCATTTTTATTTTTCCTTTATTTTTTGTTATCCGTTGTAATCTGTTGTATACGTAAAAGATTAAAAAACAGTACAATATAAAACTGTGTCTTTATATACTGTTATTAGTCGTCTATCGTCTTTTAAATTAGCTCCGAACTTATTTTTATACGCTTTCAAGCTTAGTTCTTTATATCCGTTGATAGCATCATCATTTAAAGTTATTTCATTTTCAAAAAGTGAATTGCTTTCAAA
>CAMQVF010000015.1 GCA_947038115.1 uncultured Spirochaetia bacterium | reverse complement strand
GCAACTAATAATACAACTATAGAAGAAATACCTCTTGTACAGATGAATGATATTGAGAAGCTTGAATTTCTTTTAGCTATAAAAAATGGTGATATCATTTTAATTGAGCAAATTATAGAAAGTGGTCTTGATGTAAATTTTCTCGATGAAGATGGATATACGCCTTTACATAGAGCAATTATTTATAATAAAATAGAGTCGGTCTCCGCATTAATCGAAACTGTTGATGTCAATAAATTGGGTAAATCTTTTAGCTTTCAATTATACGAGTTTGACGCTATAAGCCCATTACATTTGGCTTCCGCATTAGGATATACTGACATTGCCATAGAACTTATTAAAAATGGTGCGAATATAAATGAATTAGATTCAAAATATGGAATGCATGTTATTCATATAGCTTCAATTAATGGAAATATTGAATTGATTGAAGAATTAATAAATATTGACAAGAATATTATTAATTACACTTATGGTAATTCTATAACGCCTGTATATTTAACTATAGAATATGAGCAAAGTGAGGCTTTAGAATTTCTTATCCGTTATGGTGCGGATGTGAATAAACTTTATAATAACAATTTTTCATATTTACATAAAGTAGCTGAATCTAAAACTGATAATGTAGATTTACTTGATATATTATTTATAAAATATCGAGCATCGTTAATAGATACAAAAGAGAGAACTTCTGGCAACACACCTTTGCATATTGCTGTTTTGTCGAGTAATATTAATCTTACGGAAAATTTGCTAAATCGAGGTGCCGATATAAATGCTTTTAATAATAAAAAATATACTCCTCTTCACTATGCTGTAGAAAGTGGAAATTTGAATATGGTGAAAGATTTAGTTTACTTAGGTGCGAATAGACACATTGTTTCATCAGATGGAAAGACACCTTATGATATTGCTATTGAGAATTCTTTTAATGATATAGCAAATTTTTTAATAGAGAAACAACCAACCGAAAAACAAAATGGTAAATGGTGGAATAGTTTATTTTAGCGAAAAAAATAGGATAAATAAAAAGTGTTAACTATATTATTTATCCCAATTTTAATAGAAATGTTTTAAGCTAGTTTGCTAAATGTAGACATTGTAGAAATATCTATTCTTAATTGCAAGATATATCTCTTTCCGTCTTGCCCCATAGCATACGTGTATTTTCCTGATAAAGGAGATACCGACGAGCTTGTTTCATTCGACTTCGTAGCGTCACTATTCTTAATAGTAGAAGTACTAGCAGAATTCTCTAAACTAGACCCTGAACTATACGCTTTAATGCTGTTATTTAATACTTGAGTGATTTCCATATCATACCCCCAAATGTTTGATCATGTACATAATACATTATCGTCATAAAATAAAAAGGCGTTAGTAAGTTTTTTACACCTACCAACACCTCTTTTTGCTAACTATAGTTCTATTCTTATATTTTTTATTCAATAAGTTTTAAATTTAATTCCTCAAGTTGTGAATCTTCAACTTTTGAAGGACATTCACTCATAGGACATTGACCTTTTTGAGTTTTAGGGAATGCGATGACATCTCTAATGCTCGACTTTTTTTGAAGTAGCATAACAAATCTATCAACTCCTAAAGCATATCCACACATCGGCGGAGCACCATATTTTAAGGCATCAAGCAAAAATCCAAATCTTGTTTCTGCTGTTTCTTTGTCTATACCTAATATGCTAAATGCTCTCGATTGAACAGCACTGTCGTAAATTCTTTGTCCACCACCAGCAACTTCATTACCATTTAATACGCAGTCATAAGTATCACTTCTCACAGACAGTGGGTCAGACTCGAGTTTGTCAAGGTCTTCAGGCACGGGAGCTGTGAAAGGGTGATGAGTAGAAGTGTATCTGCCTTCTTTATTATCATACTCAAATAAAGGAAAGCCCACAACCCAAAGGAAGTTTAATTTATTTTCATCTATTAAATTTAACTTTTCAGCCACACGCAAACGTAAATTACCTAATGCATCGAAAGTAACTTTTGGAGTGTCGCCTACAAAGAATAATAAATCGCCTTTTTCAGCATTAGTAGCTTTAATTATTTTTGCTTGAATTTCTTCATTGAAAAATTTAACAATATTAGACTCAAGTCCATTTTCAGTTACACGCATCCAAGCAAGCCCTTTTGCACCGAATATTGAAACATATTTAGTGAAGTCGTCGATATCTTTACGGCTTAAAACTTCGCCGCCTTTTGCATTTAGACATCTTATTGTAAATTTATTTTCAATTGCATTTTTGAAAACTTGGAAATCACAGCCTTCGACAGCCTCTTCAACATTTATAAGTTTAAGATCGAAACGAGTGTCAGGTTTGTCGCTACCATATTGATCCATAGCGTCTTTATATTGCATTCTTGGAAAAGGTGATGGCACATCGATATTATAAACATCTTTAATGACATTAACCATTATTCCTTCTATTAATGTAAGATATTCATCAGTACTTAAGAATGATGTTTCGATGTCAACTTGAGTAAACTCAGGCTGTCTATCGGCTCTTAAATCTTCATCTCTAAAACATTTAGCCACTTGATAATATTTCTCAAAACCAGCAATCATAAGTATTTGTTTAAATATCTGTGGTGATTGAGGTAGAGCGTAAAAATCGCCAGCGGTTAATCGTGAAGGTACTAAAAAGTCTCTTGCACCTTCTGGTGTGCTTTTATTTAATATTGGAGTTTCAACATCGATAAAACCTAATTTGTTTAGATGATGTCTGAAAGCTGAAACGATTAAATGTCTTTTATATATATTATCAAAAGCCTCAGGCCTTCTTAAATCTAAATATCTATATTTTAATCTTATATCCTCATTTGTGTCTGTATTATCTTCAAGAATAAAAGGAGGTGTTTCTGAAGTGTTAAGTAATTCAAATTTATCAATCATTACTTCAAGTTCACCTGTAGGAATTTTAGTATTTATCATATTGTCGTCTCTAAGTTTTACAACACCTTCGACTGATATAACATACTCATTTCTCAAGTCTTGAGCTTTACTATGAGCTTCTTTATCTATTTCAGGATTAAAAACTATTTGAACAAAACCAGTTCTATCACGAAGATCTATAAATATAACTCCGCCATGATCTCTTCTTCTTAAAACCCAGCCCGATAACTTTACTCTTTCATTCACTTGTGCTTTAGTGATTGTTCCATTGTTTGCTGTTTTAAAACGCATAATTATTACCTCTAAAGAAAACAAAATTTATTCTAGCTTAGATTGTATTATATATGCAATTAAAAATCAATATTTAAGAAGTTATTTATATGCATTTTACTTCTATGAGAAAATAGTATAAAATAAAGTATAATTATAATTGTTACATAAAAATGGATAAAAAAATGGATAAACATAAAAAAGCCGTTTTACTTATTGTACTATCTACGGCAAGTTTCAGTTTGATGTCAATATTGGTTAAACTATCATCTGCTCATTTCTCTATAACCGAACAAGTATTTTCAAGAAATATTATAATATTATTTATAGCATTGATATTTCTAGTCACAAAAAAAATTAATCCACTAGGAAATAAAAAAAACAGGCTTAAACTTTTAGCCCGTGCGGTTAGTGGTTATATTGGAGTTTCTGCATTTTTCTATGCGATTAATAATATGATAGTTGCTGACGCTGCAATACTTCAAAACACTTCTCCTTTCTTTATAACATTATTTTCAGCAATTTTCTTAAAAGAGAAATTAACTAAAACGCATATTTTTGTTTTGTTTTTAGCTTTAATTGGAGCACTGTTTGTTATAAAGCCAAAATTTGATGTTAGTATTATGCCTGCATTAATAGGCTTATCTGCAGGAATGTGTGCGGGTATTTCTTTTGTTATAATTTCATGTCTTAAAGGGGAAGAAAATAGTTTTGTTATTATATTTTATTTCTCTTTATTATCTTGCATAACCTCTTTTATTTTAGGATTTCATTCATTTACTATGCCCGATTTACGCAGTGGTACAATTCTTATTTTAATAGGCATATTCGCAGGTCTTGGGCAGTATCTTGTAACTGTTGCTTATGGGCTTTCCTATGCTGGGGCTATTAGTGTCTATAATTATATAGGTATTATTTTGTCATCGATTTTAGGATTTTTTATATTAGATGAAGTTATGGATATATTCAGCCTGATAGGTATTGTAATAATCATAACATCGGCTATAATAATTTACTTAAAACAAAAAAAGGATAGACTATCTTCTACTTTTTAAGTTTTATAGAGTAATTTTATGGAAAAACTAAATATAGAAAATAATGCATTAATCATTTTAATAGCAGGAAGCTCGACACGTTTTGGTGGTGAAGTTAAAAAGCAATTTATTTTAGTGGATGATAAACCTATTTTCATGCATACAATTAGTAATCTAGTTAATTTAGGTTTTAAACGTATTATAATTGTGAGTAAAAATGATGATATGTCGACAGTTCAAGATTATATTAAAAATGATTATTATGATAATTCTATAAGTTTTGACTTTGTCGGTGGTGGCAATGAACGGTTTTATTCTGTTTTTAACGCGATGAAGTATTTGAAAGAAAATAACCCGCCTAATTTTGTTTTTATTCATGATGGTGTTCGACCACTTATTATGGCTTGTGAAATTGAGAACCTTAAAAAGTCTGTGTATGAAAACAATGCATCAATACTTGCGACAAAAGTAATTGACACCATAAAAAAAATTGATGATAAAAAAGCTATAAAATTGACAATAGATAGAGATTATTTATACCGTGCAGCAACTCCGCAGGCTTTCAACTTTGAACTTTATTACAAAGCGATGAGTGAGTATATATATTCATTTGAAAATGAGGAATGTAAAACTATAGCGACAGATGATGCACAAATATATAGCGATTATATGGGTGAAGTTTTTGTTGTTGATTGTGGAATGAAAAATATTAAAATAACTCACAAAAGTGATTTAGATTTATTTTTAAGATTAAGATAATTTTAATTAAAGGATATTGTATGGAAAAAAAGACACTTAAACTTATTTCATGGAATGTTAATGGAATAAGAGCGTCATATAAAAAGGGATTGGCTGACTTTATAAATAAGGAACAACCCGATATTTTATGTCTGCAAGAAGTTAAAGCGATGCGAGATCAATTGCCTTCTGGCATAACCGATATTGATGGATATGATTTTTATATTCACTCGGCTGAAAAAAAGGGCTATAGTGGAGTTGGGGTATATTCGAAACTTAAACCTCTCGAGTATGGCTACACTTTTGGCGATGAATTTTCTGAAAATGAAGGTAGAATACTCTATTTGAAGTTTGAAACATTTACTATATTTAATATATATTTTCCTAATGGTGGAAAGTCGCCAGAACATTTTGAGTATAAACTTGAGTTTTATAATAAGACTCGTGATTATTTGTCGAAAATGGCTGAAACCACAAATGTAATTTTATGTGGAGACATTAATGCGGCACATACTGAAATTGATTTAGCACGTCCAAAAGGAAATGAAAAGAGCATAGGTTTTTTACCCGTTGAGCGTGATTGGATAACATCATTTATTAATGCTGGTTTTGTCGATACTTTTAGAATATTTAATAAAGAAGGTGGCAATTATAGCTGGTGGGATATGAAGACTCGTTCTCGTGATAGAAATGTAGGTTGGAGAATTGACTACTTTTTTATAAATAAAAAAATTGAAAGTGATGTGCTTGAGGCTTCTATTATGACAGATGTTTTAGGAAGTGATCATTGTCCTATACTTTTAAAAGTCTCGATTTAGTTTTTAACAAAATAAAAGTGCTATATTGGAATTAACCTTTATAGCACTTTTTTAATATTAATTTTATTTATAAATTTCTCTATGCCTTAGCTTTTTTTTCGCTCCATAGATAGAAATAAATTGCTCCGTATATAGCACCGCCTGCGATATTACCAAGAGTTACATATAGTAAATTATATGCAGCCGTAGAAATAGTGAAAGCACCATTACTTAATAATATGCTTGTTGTGAATAGAGAAAAATTAGCAATACTATGTTCATATCCAGTACTAACGAATGCTGCCATAGTGACAAAAATTATAATAAGTTTAGCAGTTTCGTCTTTCATTGTAATAACACATAGAGTACAAATACAAACGAATAAGTTACAGAAAAAACCTCTTATAAACAATACGATGCATAGGAACATCAGGAAATTGTAACTTAACTATAGATGTTATAGTAACAACAAAAAACATAGTGATAGATACATAAATACCAGCCATAATTGATGAAAGTAAATATTTATCGATGCCACCGTCCATTAATTTCTTTTTCTTGACTGCATAACCAGATAGTAACTCTAATTGTTCTTTAAACATAGATGGACTCCATAAAATTTTAAATAATGGAAGAAGAAATTTATCATTAAAATTAAGTTTAGTCAATATTATTTAGCTATATTATTTATTTTTTATATAAATAAGTAGTAGAAAATATATTGAATGTATGTTATTATGTTTTGATATGATAAGTATAGCAATTTTGGGTAGACCTAATGTAGGAAAGTCTACACTTTTTAACCGTTTGGCAAGAAAAAGAAAATCTATAGTGGAACCTACTCCCGGTGTTACTCGTGATGTAAATAGAGAAACAATTACAATAGATGATTTATCTGTAACTCTACTCGACACGGGTGGGCTTTTAGATATAAGTGATGATACATTAAATGATCAAATTCGGATGAAAGCCCTTGAAGCTGCATCCATGTCCTCAGACATTATTCTTTTTTTAGTTGATGCTAAAGAAAGCCATCCTGATGACAGACATTTTATAAATCAAATACGCAAGTTTAATAAACCTGTTATACTTGTTGTTAATAAAGTTGATGTTGTATCGCATGAAAGTTACGCACATGAATTTTCATCTTTAGGTATTAAAGATATAGTTCTTGTGAGTGCTGAACATGGAAAGGGTATCGACAGGCTTATTGACTCGATAATAGATATTTCTGAAGAGTATGCAATTAATATTTATGACTCAGATGAAGATGAAGCGACATCAAGTGAAATTAATATAGCGATAGTTGGAAAACCTAATGCAGGTAAATCGACTCTTTTAAACACTTTACTTGGGCGTGAATTAAGCATTGTTTCTGATATGGCAGGCACTACTCGTGATCCTATAGATGCTCGTCTAAATTTTAATGACGATGTCGTGAGGTTAGTAGACACTGCGGGTATTCGTAAAAAGAAAAACGTTCATAATGATATCGAATATTATAGTGTAAATAGGGCAGTGAAAGCTATCGAGGCTTGTGATGTGGCAGTTCTTATGCTTGATGTTGATCAAGGGCTTACTGAGCAAGATAAAAAAATAGCGAGTCTTATAATTGAAAGAAGAAAAGGTATTATTATTGTCGCTAATAAGTGGGACATAAGAGAAGAAGGTGTAACTTGGGATTATTACGAAAGTTATATGAAACAAGTTTTTCCAATTCTTAATTATGCACTTTATACTAAGTCATGTGCTAAAAGAGAAACTGATGCAAAAAAACTTTTGGCATTAGCTGTTAGAGTGGCGAAAACTCGTGCGATGAAATATGAAACTCATGCATTAACAGATGCTATGGTTCGTTCGACTCGTGAATATAGTATTAGTGTTAAGGGTACTCCTTTTAAGATTTTTTATGTAACACAGGTATTAAGCAAGCCACCTTTGTTTGCGATTTTTTGTAATCATCCTGATAAATTAAATTCTCATTATAAGAGATATTTAGAAAATAAATTTAGAGATATTTTTGACTTTAGAGGCACTCCAATAGGTTTGCAGTTTAGAAAAAGGAGTTCGAGAGGTGATAAATAGTATTTTAGCAAAAAGCATAGGTGCTATAATTATTTCTTACTTAGTGGGTTCAATTCCATTTTCGTATGTTATAGGAAAAGCTAATGGGGTAGATATTCGTTTTGCGGGGAGTAACAACCCCGGGGCGAGTAATGTGTTAAGATGTTGCGGAAAAAGGGCTGGTATTTTAGCATATATGTTAGATATTGGAAAGGGTATGCTTGCCGTATTTATTACATATTTATTGCTTGGAAATAGTAGCCTTATTTTAGTAGCTTCTGGTTTTACAGCAATTTTGGGGCATGTGTTCTCTGTCTTTTTAAGTTTTAAAGGCGGTAAAGGTGTGGCGACAAGTGCTGGGGTCATGTTCGTTTTAGCACCTGTATCGATTTTAATATCTTTAATTTTCTTTTTTATTGGATTATTTTTATCTAAAAAAACTGTAGCAATTGGAAGCACATCTGCTGCTATAGCATTTCCAATAGTGCTCACTTTAATAAATCGATTCGCACCCAATTTGTTTCAGTATTTTTTTGGGATCGATTATATTTATCTTTTAATTGTTTCAATTTTAGTTGTGATATTTATAATATTTAAACATATTCCAAATTATAAAAGAATGATTAAAGGTGAAGAGAAGAGTTTTTCGAAGAAGTAGATTATTTTAAAAAAAAATTAACTCTATTCTTTATTTCATAACAATCTAATTTTACAAATCAAATAATATAATAAAAGGGAGACTAAAAAATCTCCCCTTAAAACGTCTATTAAATCCCCTGAAATATTATACCAAGCATAAATACAATAAATGTAACACCTACAAATATATATTTACTGAAGAACTTAAAATATCTTGGTAAAGTTTTTCCGCCAATCTCCATTTGCTTTTTAGCATTTTCATATCCAAAAATCCAAAAGAAGAATATTGCCGACAATAAAGCTCCCAATGGAACGGCATATATACTTACAAAATCCATCCAAGCACCTAGTTTATTACCATCTTCAAGTGGTAGTCCAAAAATAAAAGCGAAAGTACAGACGATTATAACAGTAACTTTTCTGCTAATATTAAATCGATGTTGTAGTGCTTCAATAGGTGGTTCAAGTAAATTCATTATTGAAGTGATTGCGGCAAATAATACAGATAAGAAAAATATTATAGCGAAGACTTGTCCAAATGGCATTTGCTTAAACACTTCTGGTAAAGTTATAAACAGAAGCGGTGGGCCAGCGGCTGGATCCATATTAAAAGCGAATACTGCTGGTATAATAACAAATGCAGCGAGCATTGCTGATATAAGGTCAAATATTGCTGTTTTTATAGCAGCAGATGGAATATCCACATCATTTTTTAAATAGCTTCCATAAACAAGCATTCCATTACCTGCAAGTGATAATGAGAAAAAAGCCTGTCCTAATGCATATAACCATGTTTTCGGATTTGCTAATGCTGACCATCTAGGTATAATTAAATATTCTACACCTTTCATAGCATTTTCTAATGTAAGCACTTTAATTAAAAGTATAATAAAAAGAATGAAAAAAGCGGGCATCATTATTTTATTTGCTTTTTCAATTCCATTTGATACCCCTCTACACATTATAAATACTACAATAATCATAGCGATTGCATGCCATATAGTACTACCAAATGGGCCAGCAATTCCGCCAAAATATGACCCTGAGTTGTCAGAAGTTATTATAGAACCTGTAATAGAACCTGCTAAAAATCTTATAACCCATCCGACGACAACTGCATATCCTATTGCTATTCCAAAAGCACCAAGCACAGGAATGATTCCGAGTATTTGCCCTATGTTTGTATTTTTGTTTCTTGTTTTTAGGACTTTTTGAAATGACCCTATAGGCCCAGTTTTTGACCATCTGCCAAATGAAAACTCCCCAACTAGCCCTGTATAACCTAATAGTACAACAAATATTATATAAGGTATTAAAAAAGCACCCCCACCAAAAGTACCAATTCTCCATGGAAACATCCATAAATTACCAATACCCACAGCCGACCCCACACATGCCAACATAAAACCAAGCTTGTTTGAAAATGTATCTCTTTCTTTCACTGCCTAACTCCATTTATTTTTAAAATTACTACAAATAGTAGTTTAGTCTATTTTTCTATACTTGTCAAGTTTTTTATGCTATAAATAAAAATTATTATTTGGATTTAGATAATATGTAGATATTAAAGAAAGTAAAATTTTATTATTTTAGATGAAACATTTCGAAATAGATAATATATGAGTAAAAGCATACTCTTTATATTATTTGTTTAAATAAGAAGAGCATGCTTTTTTATTTCTGATTTTTATTTTATCATATCAATATTGTCAATAGTAATTACTGTAACTCCAGTATCTACTTTTTTAGGCACATCTTTAGAACCATTAATAAGTTCTATAGCATATTCTACACCCTGAGAACCCATTTTGTCAGGATTTTGAACCATAGAAGCTTTTAAAGTTCCGTTTTCTAATGCACGTATTGTATCTTGAGATTTATCAAAACCTACAAGCATAATTTTATCTTCTGCATTAAGTTCTTCCAAAGCTCTTGCAACTCCAACTGTTGACCCTTCGTTTGATGTGAAGAATCCAACTAAGTCAGGATTAGCTGTGATAATATCTGTTGCAATATTTAATGCTCGAGCTTTATCACCATCAGAATACTGAATAGAAACTATTTCTACATCAGGAGCTATAGCCTTAATTGTATCCATAAAACCTTTACCACGAGCGATAGCACTGCTTGATGCCGCTTGAGCATGAACTATAGCAATTTTACCTTTATTATTAATAAGACCTGCAAGTTGCTTAGCTGCTAATGCACCTGCTGCCTCATTGTCGGTTGATAAAAATGAATCATACACTGGTTCTTGAAGTGGAGAATCAATTAAAATAAGAGGAATACCCGCTTCGATAACTCTTTTAGAAACTGGTGTAAGAGCTGCTCCGTCACTAGGTGCAAGCATGATAGCATCTGCTTCTTGATTAATAGCATCTTCAACCATTCTAGTCTGCTCATTAGGATCTGTTTTTCCTGCAGGTGCTCTAAAAATTAGATCGATATTACCAAGTTCTTTTGCCTTAACTTCTGCTCCATCTTTAACAGAAAGCCAGTGCTCGTCTAGTGAATCCATAGTAATAAGAATTATTTTCTTAGTACCTTCTTCTGCCGACTTAGCAACTTCTTCTGTTTTGTTACAAGAAACAACAAACATCAAAACAATAGCCAAACTCAAAAGTATTCTTTTCATAATCAAACTCCTTAATTTTTTTATCCAAGCTTACTTACTTACTTCTCTCTTTTAATCGGTCTACAAATACTGCAATGATAATAACTACACCTATTAATACTTCTTGTAAAAATGCTGACACTCCCATTAAGTTAAGTCCATTTCGTAGAACACCTATAATAAGAGCACCTATGAGAGTGGCACTAACAATACCCTCGCCACCACTTAAACTAGTTCCACCTATTACAGAAGAAGCCACTGCATAAAGTTCATAGCCTGTACCTGCAGTAGGTTGACCTGACAATACACGAGATGCGAAGACTAAACCCGCAATAGAAGCTAAAAATCCTGATAGTATATATACAAGCATTACACTTCTATTAGTGTTGATGCCCGAAAGTTTTGCCGCTTGAATATTTGAGCCTGCCGCATGTATATATAACCCTTCTGGTGTTTTTGTTAGAAAGTGATTAAATATAAATGTGAGAAATAACATAACCCAAACAGGGAAAGGTAATCCTAGAACATATCCATTGCCTATGAATGAAAAACTTTGTGGTAAATTCGAAACGGGTATTCCATTAGTTATCATTAAGCTTAAACCTTTTACAATGCTCATAGTGCCGAGGGTTACTACAAATGGAGGAAGTTTGCCATATACAACTAAAGCTCCATTGACAGCTCCTACCGCTATTCCTGCACATATACCAAAAAGTATAGCGACAATAATAGGAAAACCTTCAACCATGGATATTGAACTTATCACTCCAGAAAGCCCTATTACCGAACCTAAAGATAAATCAATTCCACCAGTTATAAGAACCAAAGTTTGACCTATCGCCACAATTGCTATAATAGAAGATTGCAGTGCCACGGTTAGAAGATTATTTTTTGTGAAGAAATACTTTGATGCAAATGAGAAAAATATCATCATACCGATTAAGACAATACATATAGAAATAAACTGTTTAAGTTTTGGTTTGTTATCAAATTTAGCAAAAATCTTTTTCATAATACGAGACTCCTAAATAAAATCACTGTGCTGCATACTTTAATATTTCTTCTTGTGAAGTTTTTTTTACATCTAATTCTTTGGTGATATTTCCATTAGCTATAACTAAGACTCTATCACAAATACCCATTATTTCAGGTAGCTCTGATGATATAACAATTAATCCGACTTTATTTTTTTTAAATTCGTTTATGGTATTATAAATATTAATTTTAGCATTAACATCCACTCCACGTGTCGGTTCATCAAATATAAAGATACTCGGTTTTTTTATCATCCATTTGCCTATCATAAATTTTTGCTGATTTCCACCACTTAAAAATTGAATACTATCAAAGGCTGAACGCATTTTAATTTTTAACTTTTCTGCTAAATATTTAGTATCTTCAAGTATTTTTTTCACTATAATAGTTTTTGCTTTTGATGTATAAATATTCATATTTGGAAGAGCAACATTTTCAGATATAAGCATTTTCAAGGCAAGCCCTTCTTGTTTCCTGTCTTCAGAGAGATAGGCTATTCCAGAATCGATAGATTTTTTTATGCAATTTATAGATACATTTTTGCCTCTAATTAGAATCTCACCTTTTTGAGCAGGGTATATTCCAGCTAGCGATTTAGCGATTTTAGTACGACCAGCACCAACAAGCCCAGCAAAACCTAGTATCTCACCTTCTCGAAGAGTAAAACTTATATTTCTAAAATATGGCTCACAAGATATATTTTTAACTTCTAATATATTCTCGCCAATATCACATTTTAGATATGGGTATTTATCTTCAATACTTCGCCCAGCCATAGCATTTACAATATCATCAGTCGTTGTATCTTTAAACATTTTGCTCATTATGAAGTTGCCATCACGAAGAACTGTAACTCTATCGACAATTTTTTCAAGCTCTTCAAGCCGATGAGTAATGTATATAATTGCGATGTCCATTTTTTTTAGTTCTCTAATTATAGTAAATAATTCTTCAGACTCTTTTTCAGAAAGCGAAGAATTAGGTTCATCCATAATAATAACATTAGATGACCAAGATACAGCCCTTGCGATTTCAACTATTTGCTGTTTTGATATCGGCAGACTTTTTACTTGTGTACATACTTCATTTTCAAGACCAAATTTTTTAAGATACTTTATAGATTCGCTTATCATTTTTTCATTATCTAAAATCCCAAACTTGTTTTTTATCTCACGACCTAAAAATAAATTATCAACAACTCTAAGGTGAGTACACATATTAAGTTCTTGATGAATTGTAATTATACCATTAGTTATAGCGTCAACTGGTTTTTTAAATAAAACATTACTACCTAAATATGTAATATCACCGCCATCTCTTTCATGCACACCCGATATAATTTTAATGAGTGTCGATTTGCCAGCACCATTCTCACCTAAAAGAGCATGAACTTCGCCTTTATAAACATCTAAATTTACATTATTTAATACAGGTATATTAAAAAAAAATTTGGAGACGTTTTTAATTGATAAAATAACTTCAGGCATAAATATTCCTAAACATTTTTTGTGTTACTTTTTAATGCAATAGCAATAGTACCATAATCACCTATATTTCCGCCAAAGTGAGGTTTTAATATTTTAACGGCATTAAAAGTCGAACTTAAGCATTCATCTTTTAGAACTTCAATCATAGTATCATAAAAATACTTCTCCATTTTAGCATATACTCCACCAATAATTATACGCTCCAAATTAAGAATATCGATAACAATAGCAAGTCCTCGACCAAGATATTTAGCACTATTATCAAAAACCGATAAAGCAAATTTGTTATTTTCTATTGCAGCTTCTGATAATAATTTTGTAGTTATATCATTATCTTTTAAATATTTTTGAGTAAATTCTAATACATCTTCTCTATTTCTATTTTTTTCTATTATGTTTAGAGCAAGTCTTGAAATGCCACCGCCACTACAAAAACCTTCAAATGATCCTTTCTTGTTATATCCAATAGGCCCATCATTCGACAAACGTATATGACCAACTTCGCCAGCCGATCCTGATGCACCTCTGTATAATTGTCCATTTAATATGAGCCCAGCACCAAATCCAGTGCCACATGTTATAAAACACATATGCTCTGAACCCTTGCCAGCACCCCATAAAAATTCTGCCAAAGCACATCCATTGGCATCATTTTCTAAAAATACATTTGTTATTTTTGTATGTGAAGATATTATATTGCAAATATGAATATTGTCCCATCCAATTAGATTTGGAGGTGACATTATTATACCTTCTTCTGCGGAGATCGGATCACCACAGCTTATTCCGACTGCTTCTATGTTTTTATACTTTTTTATATATTTGTCTATTATATTTAATATATTTTTTATAGTCATCTCTGGATCTGATGTCGCAAAAATTTCTTTTTCCAACACACTAGGAATATCTGTAGCAACAAAAACACTTGTTTTCGTTCCGCCTATGTCGATGCCTATAATATTATGCATAAAGCTCCAATTAGGAAAATTTAAATATAAAAAAAATGTTCATATAAAGATTAGTATATTTATAGCCAGTTGTCAAGTAATAAGTGAATTATTTTTGTTATAATGTGATTTGTGTAGAAATATTTTAATTATTCAACTTTAATAGTTATATTCTATTCCAAGTTCAAATATTTGTTCCAATTGCTCATCGGTTTTAAGAGGTGTGTTATATGTAAAGTCAAGATTAAATTTGTCATTTATATTAAGCCCTGCTATTACAATCAGGCTCATTTTATTATTTGATGCATAAGAATAGGAACTTGTTATCGAGAATAAGCTGTCAAAAAATGATGCATAAAACCCTAGAGAATAAAAAGAACTACTTTCTTCATAAAAATATTCGAGATACGGATTTATTATAATATCATCATATATAAATGTGTAGTTAACACCTATTAATGAATTTACATCATCTGTTGTTTTGCCGATTTCATCTGCATCTATTAAATTATAAATAATGCTTCCATATAGTTTTATACCAGTATTAAAAATATATGATGCTTCAAACCCTAATTTAAGATTATTATTTTTATCTTCTACATTATATGTATAGTCGACTATTCCAAGTAGCCCTAATGAAGGGGTTGAGTATTTAACTGAGTACCAACTTAAATAATACTCAGGGTTTTCAAGTAAATCTATAGAATCGGTATCGGGCATAAAGCCTATTGAATATGTTATATTGTCTTGGTAGATATTAACTTCTGCATTATATAAAGCATTAAAGTCATCATTAAGTACGCTAGAGCCTACAAATAGATATTGTCGATTAAAGCCTTCACCAAAATGAAATATTCTTTTTCCAAAATAAAAACTTAAATTATTACCTATATAAGAAAAATAAATGTCATCGAAAGCAAATGTAATTTTAGCGATTTCTTCATTTCTTTTTATAAAGTCCCCATTTTGAATTTCAACACTAAAATTATTAGTTGTGTATATTCTAAGAGCAGGAGTAATTGATGTATAAAAATTTAGCGTAAGATATTCAAAACCAATATAAAACGAAGTGTCATTATTAAAAATATAATCTGGGGCAGTGGGAGAGTTTTTTAAATCGGTATAATTAAAGTCCGACTTAACTCCAAAGCTTGGTCTAATATTTCCGTGCAATGGCAGATATAAAAGTATAATGAATAACAAAGCTGTTTTTATATGTTTCATAAATTTATATTATGTTATTATTAATTTTCAAATAATGTAAATAGTTTCCCCATATTCTCACTGCGAAAAAACGAGTCTGATACATTAACAGGCAATAATTTTGTCGTTTTATAAACTGTTATCATATTCGTATTGATTATTAAATTGTAAAACTCCATTGTAGTAACACCTTTCTCTTTCGAGCCAGATATATTTCCTATTGTATAAACTCCCTTTTTTACTGACTTCCCAGAATTATCCATAAAATTTATAGTATATCCAAAAGATTCTTTTTTAAGCAAAGCCTGATTATAGGCAACATCACGTCTGATTCTTTTTAATAACACTTCATTTGCGTTTATAATATTATCTACCGCATAATCTTTTTTAAAATCAAATGACATAACATCACTAGTATTAGCAGCCCCTGTTACGGTATAACTGCCAGCGACTTTTAATGCGGAACGTTGGTTTTTTCCTTGTATAAAATAGCCTTGATTATTAGCTAGGAATAGTGATTTTGTATTTTTCGCAGTAAAATATAATAGAGTATAGTTCATACTTTTAATCATCTCAAAAGGTTCTTTATCTTTTATGCCATTTTTGATATCAGTAATGCTACCTATCACTTTAATTTGTTTGCCATCGCCATTATATATATTTGAAAACTCATCGAATATATTTTGACTATATAAATTGCTCATAAAAATCAATGCTGTAATCATGGTGAATATTATTTTATACATATTTTATAACCTCTATAATTTTTAATTTTATAACTTTGTAAACAGGATATATTGCTGCAAGTAATGAAATAGATAATACCCATACAAAAATGAATAGACTATCTTTAATTTTAAGAACTAAACCGAGAGGAAATCCTTCTGTTGCAGTTGGAGGGGTAAACTCAAGATCGAGATTATTAAATATAGTTGCACTCACATATGACATTATAACAGCAACAATTGTACTCAAAATAACTAATAAAACTATTTCTAAAAAAAGTAATAAAGCAATATTTTTTATATTAATACCTATTGCTCTCAGTGTTCCAAATTCTCTTAAACGTTCAAGAAAACTTGTAGTGAGTGTTTGCATAATAGCGAAAAAAACTAAAATACCAAGTATGAAAAGAGCTATAAAATAATTAGTATCATTCATATTAATAATAGATAGTATAAATTCATTTAAATCTTTCCAGTCTTTCGCCTCGTATGGCTGATTATTTAATGAGTAATATTCGTTTAATTCATTTTTTAATTCTGTGGCATTATTATAGTCATCTAAATATACAATTAAATTATGAGCAGAACCCTCTTCAACATTAAAAACATTATACACTGCAGAAAGTGGAAAATATATCATAGAACTGTCGGCATAGCTATTATTAAAACTGATAGAACCTGATGCTAAGAATGACCCTAAACTTAAGCCTTCTCCTAAGTCAGACATTGCATTTAAATATGTATCTTCATCATAAGAAACATTAAGATATTCTGCCAAACCTGTGCCTAAAATTAGAGTATCAATATCATCATTAAATACTGGAGTTCCTTTTTTTAAGGATACATTTTTTAGCATTTTTGATACATCTTGATATGCATGTCCCATAAAAAACTTACTTTTGTTTTCAGTACCAATAAGTCCACTCACATCCATTTTCTTTTGATATCCAGAAACGTTTTTATAAGAGTCAAGTTTTTCGCTGATTATTTCTATGTCGTCATTATAAAGCATATTAACTTTTTCACTATTAATATTCCAATATGACTTGTCGGCGATTACAATCGATCCATTGGCGTCAACAACACTCATCATTAAACCATCTTTTGAGTAATTGTTGAATCCACTTATAAACATTAAAGATGTGAAAGCTACAACTATTAATAAAATATTTAATATAGTTCTTGTTTTATTATACCATAAATTATCCCATGCTAGTTTTATTATATTCATACTAATGCCTCCAATATTCCATCTTTCATAGTGTATGTGGTGTCAACATAGTCTTTTATTGATGTGTCATGCGATATAAAAAAGCCTATTCCATTTCTTTTTTTTATAGAAGTTTTTACATAATTATATATAAACTTGCTAGTCTCCCCGTCAAGGTTCGCACTAATTTCATCACCTAAAATGTATGGAGCTTCAGTAACCAAAGCACGTGCAATTGCTATTCTTTGTTTTTGTCCACCAGATAATTGTTCTGGTTTTTTATTTTTTAGATTAATAATATTTAATTCTTCTAAAATTGTATTTACTTTTGTATCTATTTTTTGCTTGTCATATTTCATGAAACGTAATGGCAAAGCTATATTGTCAAATACAGTTTGAGTTTTAAGTAATTCAAGAGACTGTAATATAAGCCCAATATTGTTTAGTCGAAAATGGCTTCTTTCTTTATCACTTAATGCAGAAATTTCTTTGTCTCCCCAATATACATGTCCACTTGTCGGAACATCTATACTTGCAAGTATATGAAGTAGTGTCGATTTGCCAGCACCAGACACCCCACTTACCCAGACAATTTCACCGTTTTTAATATCTATACTAATATTATTATTTGCTATAATGTCATAATGTTTAGTTTTATATTCTTTGCAAACATTTCTTGATTTTATCATAATTAATATCTACTCCTTATTATTTTAATAATTCACCCAAGTCGCTACCTTCCGTATCTACAAATCCAGTTCCACCTTTAGCATAAGAATTTTTAAGCATATATACAAACATAGCATTTGGATACATAGTTTCTGCATTCCTAAGCTCATCAAAAGCAAGCTCTGTTTCATTTACTCTCATATATAGCATTGATTTATATATATGTGTTCTAAATATCATATAGTCTTGTAAGTTATATGTGTTTTCCATAAATTTTAAGCTTTTTGAATATTGATTATTACTCAGATAATTGACAGGTATCGAGCTACTCATGCCATATAAAACACTTGCCTTTGTATTGTTTGGGTCTTTTATTAATGCCATTCTCGAATAATCACTTACGTCTACCACAAAAATATACCAGTATGATTTATTATTAAACATTGCTAATGGAATCATTGCATTTGCAAAGTCGGTGAATGCTGTGTAGATTTCTGAATTTTCTTTCTTGAAAATTTCATCTTTTTTTATATTTTCATATATATCTTTAAGAATAGGGTAGGTTTCTTTAAGTGTCCCCGATGATATGCTTGTATTTGCCCAAAGAGTATAAGCCTCTATTTTTAATAACATTTTTTCTTCATCTGTTAATGTTTTAGAGTTTTCTATTTTTTCAATAATATCTTTTGCCTCACTGGCCTTCACAAATCTTTCCCCCGAATAAAACTCATTATTTTTAATATTAAGTTCATTAATAAAACTTTGAACTTCGGCAGAAGTGTCAGCATTTAGCGATGAATATAATGCAGTAAATGCAAGAATAATTAATAGATTTTTTTTAATATTAAACATAAAACGCCTTCTTGTTTTAATTATACTTTCTGTCAAACATTGTATTGCCTTCACTATTTTTCTTTTTTACAATATTTAAGAATGAGCCATCAGGATATATAGCTTCAGCCAGTTTTATATATTTTTTATAGTTTGCATTATCATTCATTTCCATATATGCCTGCGACAACCAGATATATATAAGATGTTTTTCCCAATTCTCTTTTGCATTCATTTCTGCTTTTTTAAATATTGGCATAGATTTGTCAAGTCCACCACCGATGAACCTTGGTCTAAAAGATGTAGAAATGCTTAATCCAATTAATGCTCCAAAATGATTAGGATTTATTTTTAAAGCTTTTTGATATAGCTCATCAGCATTCGCTGACAGCACCATGACATCAGGCAGTGTAGAGAATTCTATAAAAGAAATCATTAAATCGGCAACCGAAGTTATGTAGTTTGGGTCACTTTTTGAAAGTAATGGTTCATTTTCAGCTAGTGTTTTTTTTATCATATTATATGTTGCTCTGCTCGGCTCGAGTTTTGCTCGCATTCTCATAACAGCAATAATATTTTTATATGTTTGCTTTTCAACATTTGAAGTTCCACTGGCTATTGTTTCATCTATTAATATATAAGTGTTAGTCTCACCTAAGTAGTAGCCAGTTTGTATATCATTCATTTCTTTGCTATAACCGAAAGCGACTTCAGAATAAGCGATTAGTATTATAATAAAAAAAATAGTTTTTATTTGCCAAGATGTGAAAGTAACAGAATGTATCATTTTAACTCCTTTTTTAATACCTATGTATGACTGTGCTAATAGTATAATTAATTACAACATTGTTTAGTCGATCAACACCAACTGTAAACTGCATGGGTACTGTTCCAAACATATTATAACCAACTCCACCACCTGCAGTATAAAGTATTGTGCCATCATCAAATGACTCTCCAACTTCTTTACCATAACCTATATTCCCGTAAGCTACAAAATAAATAGAACTAAATGCATCGGGTAAAAACCTTAAGTAAAACCTGTATTCAAGATGCACATAGGATAGAAAGTTATATAAAGCTTGATAGGGCTCTTTACTACCAGTAATTGTTGTCATCATTAAAGTATCTAAATAATCATCACCTATATTATAGTTTTTTTCAGAATCTTGAAAATATTCTGAGTAACTTATATAAGGCATTATACTAAATTCGCCCCAATAATGATAGAATGTATAGGGCATTCTCGCTGAAAAACTATATGAATACTGCCCACCGTTTGGCATAGTTTCTATATTAAGAGAAGTATCTAAAGAGAGAGTATTCGCAGCGTCGGTATGGAGTAGACTATATAGCCCAATATAGTGATTAACTTGAAATATGTTAGAAATTTCTTTATTAAAAATATTTCGAGCATAAGCATTACCAACATTTGCACTATATGAAATATCAACATTATCAAAATAGTGACCAATCTTAAATTGACCATAACTCTCAAGGTTTTCATATTTATATCCATCACCAACAGAAGGTATTAACCCTTGCTTAAAACCTGCTTGAAAATAAAATCTTTTATATCGATATTCCATTTTCGCATTAGCAAATAAACCAAATGAGTATTTACCAACTTCATAACTAGCACCAACTAAAGGAAAAAATATTTGTGAAGAGTTTTTTCTATAAGTGTAGCCTACATCAACGGCGAATGGAAAACCATAGTAGTTATAAGTAAGGGCAAGTCGTGATTGTTCATAGTCTTCAGTTGTTGGGGCATCTTGAGAGAAAAGTGATGTTGAAAATAATATTAAAATAATAATTGATTTATATAGTTTCTTCATTTGTTTTTCCCATTAGATAGTCTAGTTTACTATAGAGTACTATGTTTGTCAATATACTATTTGTGGAAAGTGTATAAAAATTTATTTTACATCAAATTTTCCACTTTTTATAAGTTTGTAATAAATGGCAACAGCAAAAGTCCAGTTTGATATACCTATAATCGGCCATGGAAAGTATATCGTCTTAAATGACGTTTGATAAAAGTTTAATATAATCATAAAGATAGAATATACGGCAGGCACTAGAATAGAAGTCATTATTGTTTGTCTTTTTTCTTTGACACTAATTTTTATTATTGATACTTTATTTATATTTAAAATATATCTAAATTCCATAAAAAAAACAATTACAAATGCAAATATAAGCATTCCATATCCCGATTTTACTGTTGGTTTAAAATTATATAAAAATGGAAGAAATTCAGAAAGTATTGATAGAATTGTCGCAATAGAAAATACTATTATAGCAGATATTATATTCGCTGTAATCATGGCTCTTCCATTGTAAATAGTTTTTACATCGGTTGTAAGCTCTTCAAAAAGGCTATCTATATCGCCAAGCGACTCTATTGCTTTTCGAGAACCTTCATCATATGGAGAGCCTTCAATTTGATACTCTTCAAGCTTCATATTGAGTGTATCTCTAATCTCTTCAATCTGTTCTAAAACTTCTTTTGTGTTTGGATATTTATTTTTTAATGCATTACAAAAATCATTTATATTCATTTAACTTAGCTCCGTTTGTCTATTAATTATATATCTAACAGTTTATCGATAATATACTTAGTGAACTTCCAATTTTTCACTTGTTCATCGAATAGCAATTTTCCAGAATCTGTTATCACATAATATTTTCTTCTGCCACCTTTAGTTTCATCACCCCAGTACGATTTTAGGCATTGATTACTTTCTAATCGTCTTATTGCACTATATAAAGATTGAGCATTAATTTCATATTCGCTATCTGTTTTTTCTGTAATGACTTTTGCAAGTTCGTATCCATACATATCTCTTTCAACAAGACATTTAAGTATAATAGACTCAAGGTGGCCTCTTATTATATCGCTTTGTATTTGCATAGTTATTAATTTACCATTTTATATAATTTATTTTATGTTTGTCAATATACTATTTGTGGAAACATATAAAAATTTGTTTTCGAATATTCAATAATATAATATAGTATGGTATTTTTATCTATCAAAAAAATATTAGTGAGTAATTTTTTTATAAATAAGTTACATAATATCTATTTATAAATACTATAGCATTGAAAAAACATATTATATAGTATATAATGTATAATAGTATAATTTGAAAAATAAATATTAGGACTAATATAAGGTATGAGTACAGAAAAACAATATAGCGGTAAAAATATTCAAGTTCTTGAGGGCTTAGCTGCGGTAAGAAAACGCCCGGGTATGTATATAGGTTCAACTGGGGCATCAGGACTTCATCATCTAGTATATGAAGTTGTTGATAACAGTATCGATGAAGCTATGGCAGGCTTTTGTAAAAATATTCTAGTGTCTATCGAAAAAGATAATGTAATTATTGTAGAAGATGATGGACGAGGAATTCCTGTCGACATACATTCAAAATTGAAAATATCAAGTCTTGAAGTCGTCATGACAAAACTTCATGCTGGTGGTAAATTTGACAATGATACATATAAAATATCTGGTGGTCTCCATGGTGTTGGTATATCGGTAGTTAATGCACTTAGTGAAGTTCTCACAGTCGATGTCTATAGAGACGGAAAAATATATACACAAACATATAACGCGGGAAAACCTCAGGCTGATGTTGCTGAAAAAGGTAAAAGTCCTAAAACTGGAACAACTGTAACTTTTAAAGCGGATGCTACAATATTTGAACTTGTAGAATATAAATATGAAATTTTAGCAACAAGGCTTAAAGAGCTGGCTTTCTTAAACAGAGGTATTATTATAACGCTTACTGATAATAGAGATAGCGATAAAATTATAACAGATACTTATGTTTATGCTGGTGGAATTGAGATGTTTATAGAACACCTTAATGAAAAGAAAAAAACTTTATCTGATAAACCTATTTATCTTCATAGAATTGAAGACAAAACTGAAATTGAAATAGCCATGCAATATGTTGATATGTATAATGAGAATATTTATGCATATTGTAATAATATTAATACGACAGAGGGTGGAACTCACTTGGCAGGTTTTAAAACTGCACTCACTCGTGTTTATATGGATTTTTATAAAAAACTTGAACTTGATAAAAAACATAAAGTTTCATTTTTGGGAGATGACACACGTGAAGGTCTTGTTGCAGTACTTTCTGTAAAAATTCCTAATCCTCAATTTGAAGGACAAACTAAAACAAAACTTGGTAATACTGAAGTTAAAAATATTACAGAAAAACTTGTTGTCGAAGGTTTATCTGATTATTTTGCTCAAAATCCAAAAGTTATAAAATCAATATTAGAAAAAGTAATTCAAGCAGCATCTGCTCGTGAGGCTGCAAGAAGAGCTCGTGATTTGGCTCGTCGTAAAAATGTTATGGAAAGTGATGCATTGCCCGGTAAATTGGCTGATTGTTCTGAGCAAGAAGTTGACAAGTCGGAAGTGTATTTGGTTGAGGGAGACTCGGCTGGTGGTACTGCTAAAGGTGGACGTGACAGAACTTTTCAGGCGATTTTGCCTTTACGAGGTAAGGTTCTTAATGTTGAAAAAGCTAGGCTTGAAAAAATTATAGACAATGATGGACTTAAACTAATTATAGCAGCTTTAGGTTGTGGAATTGGTTCATCTTTCGATATTGATAAATTACGTTATGGTAGAATAATTATTATGGCCGATGCCGACATTGACGGTTCACATATTCGTACACTACTTTTAACTTTCTTTTTTAGATATATGCGTCCTTTGGTTGAATTGGGTCATATATTTATCGCAGTTCCACCACTTTATAGAATTAACTTTGATAAAAAGAATTTTAATTATGCATATAGTGATGCAGAACGTGATAAAATTCTTGGTGCAAATGAAGGTAAAAAATATGAGATACAACGTTACAAAGGATTGGGAGAGATGAATGCCAATCAACTTTGGGAGACAACAATGGATCCTCAAAGAAGGGTTATGTATCAAGTTTTTACAGAAGATGCTGAAAAGGCTGAACAGATGTTTACAGTTTTAATGAGTGATGAAGTTAAGCCTCGTCGTGAATTTATAGAAGCTAATGCTCGATATGTGAAAAATTTAGACGTTTAAATTTTGTATCGACAGTATATATAATATTAAAAGCCCCCTCATAACTAATTGCTATGAAGGGGCTTAAATATATTAACTATAAATTAATAATATTTAGCTATTATTTAGAAGGATAAAACCCACTAGGTTTGCCTGATAAATTAATCATAATATTTTTAACTTGAGTGTAATGTTCTAGAATCATTTTATCTGTTTCTCTACCGATACCAGATTTTTTATAACCACCAAAAGGTGCGCCTGCAGGAATAGCATTGTAGGTGTTCACCCAGATACGGCCAGTTTCTATAGCTTTAGATACTCTGATAGCCTTGTTAATATCTTGAGTCCACACTCCACCACCTAGACCATATTCACTATCATTTGCCATTGCAATAACTTCTTCTTCAGTTTTGAATTTAATGACACTAGCGACTGGTCCAAAAATCTCTTCTTTTGCGACTCTCATGCTATTTGTTACATTAGTTATTAATGTAGGCTCGATGAAAAATCCTTTATCCAAACCATTCTCTGTTATTCGTTTTCCACCTGTAGCTATGGTAGCACCTTCATTTTTAGCAATTTCTACATAACTTAATACTTTTTTTAGTTGCTCTTCTGAGGCCAATGCTCCCATTTGAGTTGATGGCTCCCAAGATAAACCAACTTTTACCATCTCGAATCTTTTTATAGCTTCAGCAATAAATTTATCATATATGCTTTCATGTACAAAGACTCTACTACCAGCACAACAAACTTGACCTTGATTAAACAAAATACCAAGTTGTAATCCATCCATTGCCATTTCGAAATCACAATCATCAAAGAAGATATTTGCCGATTTTCCACCAAGTTCAAGAGTAGCAGGAATTAATTTATCCGCAGCAGCTTGAGCAACACTACGACCAACTTCTGTAGAACCAGTAAATGCAAGCTTATCGATATCTTTATGTTGAAGAATATATTCTCCAGATGTCGCTCCAGAACCAGTTATAAGATTAAATACTCCAGCTGGAAGAATGCCATCTATTAATTTAGCAAATTCTAAAACACTTAGAGATGTATTTTTAGACGGTTTAAAAACGCTAGTACAACCACTCGCAATTAACGGAGCTAATTTCCATGTAGCCATTAGTAAAGGGAAATTCCAAGGAACTATTTGTCCGACAACTCCTATAGGCTCTCTTGTAATGATACTTAAAGTATTGTTTTGCATAAATGTTGCAGAACCTTCTTCAGAAAGAATGACTCCAGCAAAGTATCTAAAATGTTCAATAGCAAGTGGAATATCTACATTCATAGTTTCACGAATTGGTTTTCCATTGTCATAAGATTCTACAGTTGCAAGATGCTCTTTGTTAGCCTCCATGATGTCTGCAATTTTATTAAGTATAGCAGATCTTTCATATACACCAACATGCTTCCATGTAATGAATGCTTTTTTAGCAGCAGCAACAGCCTTATCTACATCGCTTTTGCTTGCTTCTTCACATGTAGCCAATTTCTCTCCATTGCTTGGAGAAAAAGTATCATAGGTTTTTCCTTCAGATGAATTAACCCATTTTCCATCGATATACAATTTATAATTCGAATCAAGTTTTAACATGATATACTCCTAGTTTTTCTTAATAGGATATTATACCATTAAGTATTAATTAACGCAAGTATATAATGTTCCTATTTGTTTATATAATTCATTTTTTATGTGAAATGTTGTTAAAAGTTTATTTATTCTGTTTAATGCAAGTAGGATTATTTGAATTTTTTATTTTATCGCTTGACTTTATTTGTATATCTAATACACTGTAAACTGTAATTTATGCTTTATTATTTTAAGGGAATAGGGTTCTTATGTTTGATAGTATAACTAAATCTGTTACTACTGCTTTTTCTAAGATACGTGGTAAACGTGTTTTAACCGATAAAGAAATAACAGATACGCTTATAACAATAAAAGAGGCTTTACTCTCTGCTGATGTTTCGACACAAGCTGCCGATAAATTTCTTGAAGAAGCTAAAAAGAAAGCTGTGGGTCAAGAACGTATTGAAGGCGTTGAAGGTGATAATCAATTTATTGCTTATGTTCATGATACATTAGTCGATATGATAGGTGATGGTGTTAGCGGGCTTAAACTTTTAGAGCCTGAAAAACAGACAGTGACGCTTTTATTTGGACTTCAAGGTTCAGGTAAAACGACAACGGCTGCGAAACTTGCGAAATTTTATAAAGAAAAAAGACGTGTTATGCTTGTAGGTCTTGATATATATCGACCTGCCGCTATGGAGCAATTAGAAATTTTAGCAAAAGATGTTGGTGTTCTTTGTTATACAGACACAAAAGAGAAGAAAGCTTATAAAATATTGAAAAAAGCTATTTTGGTCGCGAAAAAAGAACATGTTGATTTAATGATAGTTGATACCGCTGGAAGGCTTGAAATAGATGATGAGATGATGCATGAGCTTCGACGTTTGCTTAATACCATCAATGTTACTGAACGACTTTTAGTTGTAGACTCTACAGCAGGACAAAGTGTTTATGATGTTGCTAGTTCTTTTCAAAAGAATATTGGTATAGATGGTGTAATACTTACGAAGTTTGATTCGGGTGTTCGTGGTGGTGCTGCGTTATCACTTAAATATGCGACAGGGTCAGAAGTTAGATTTGTTGGAGTTGGTGAGCATGTTGACGATATCGACGAGTTTGATGCTAAGCGTGTGGCTGGGCAGATTCTTGGTATGGGTGATATTGTTAAGCTTGTTGAGAAAGCTCGAAGTGCTATAAGTGAAAAAGAAGCAGAAGAGATGCTTAAAAAAGTTATAGAAAATAATTTTGACTATAATGATTTCATGAAGCAAATTGACGCAACAAGTAAGATGGGTGGATTGGGTAAGATGATTAATATGGTGCCTGGTGGAAGTTCTATGGATCAGGGACTTTTGGGAGAACAGGAGTTGAAATTCTATCGTTATAAGGTTATAATACAGTCAATGACTGCAAAAGAGCGTTTAGCGATGTTTCCTCTTAATAATTCAAGAAGAGTTAGAATTGCTATTGGAAGTGGGACTAGTGTTTACGAAGTTAATCAACTAGTTAAGCAGTTTGGGCTTATGAAAAATATGATGGGTTCTAGTAAGAAAATGGATAAACTCGCTAAGTCATTAGGACAAATGGGTATGTCTATGGACGATTTAAATAAATTAATGTAATAAAAAAAACTTGGAGGGACAATAGGTGGTTAGATTAAGATTAAAGCGTATTGGTCGCAAACATTCGCCACATTACCGTATAGTGGCAACAGATTCACGTTCCCCACGTGATGGAAGATTTATAGAGGAATTGGGTTGGTTTAATCCTAAATCAAATGATATTCCTTATAAAATCAATGTAGAAGGGATAAAGAAATGGTTATCTAATGGGGCTCAACCTAGTGATACTGTTAAGGGTTTACTTATCAGAGAGGGCATACTAGAAAGAGACAAAGGTGCACCAATTGATAGAAAAAAACGCAAGCCAGTAAAAAATCCTGACAAGCGTCGAAAACATCGTAAGGTTGCTGAGGCCTAGCATCTTTTAGAGTCTATCAGAGAATATTATAATTGTTTGTTTTATTTATAGTATTTTAGTGAAAAAGAAGGAGTGCCAAAATGGAAGAAAAAGAATTAATTGAATTTTTAGCCAAAAAGCTTGTAGACGAACCTGAGGGTGTTAGTGTTAAGGTGGTAGAGGGTGAAAAAACTACTATTCTTGAACTTAAGGTTAGTCAAGGCGATATAGGCAAAATTATAGGAAAAAGAGGACGAATAGCACATGCGCTTCGTACTATACTATTTGCTTCTTCTATGAAAAGTGGTAGACGTGTCATGTTAGAGATTATCGACAATTGATTGTCTTTTATGGAAATATAACAGGTGTTCATGGGTTGCGAGGTGAGGTCGAACTTTATTTTTCTAATATGTTCAGCTTCGCTTCGTTTCCTACACTTGTGAAAAATATGACAGTTCTTCTTTCAGATTCTCATATTGAATATAAAGTTTTAGCTATTAAAACTAAACCTCGAGCTATAGTGCTTTCTCTTGATGGTATAAACTCCATTGAAGAAGCTCAAAAACTTCGTGGCACACCTCTGTATATAGAAACTGACGACTTGCCTTCACTTGGCGATGAGGAATTTTATGCGGCAGAGCTTATAGGTTTTAAGATTATAGATGATATGGGTGATGTTTATGGTGAGGTAGTTAATTGCTATGTCGCACCCGCTAATGATGTTTTTGATATCAAACTCTTAAATGGAACTATTTTATCTTTACCGTTTATAGACCATTATTTTGGTGCTGTAAGTAGAGAAAATAAGACTATTGAGGTGAGAGATAAAACTATTGTATCTACATTATGACTATAACTCTTCTTACATTATTCCCCGATTTTTTCGTGAGTCCTTTTTCTATGGGAGTTATTGACGGAGCTATAAAAAATTCCTCAATCGATATCAATATTGTTAATTTGCGTGATTACGGTGATGGTAATTATAAAAAATGCGATGATTATCCTTATGGCGGTGGCCCTGGGCTTGTGATGACTGCTTCTATTTTCGAGAAGTATTTCGATAAAAATAAGAAAGGTCATACAGTTTTTTTTACGCCTACTGGCACTCCATTAAAACAGAGTATGGTGAAAAGATTATCGGATGAGGATAATATAACGCTTATTTTGGGACATTATGAAGGAATAGACAAAAGAGTTGAAGAGCTTTATGTTGATGAGTGTATAAGTATTGGTGATTATGTGCTTAGTGGTGGCGAAATTCCGTCATTAGTTTTAATTGATGCAATTTCACGATATAAAAATGTTTTGGGCAATGCTTTATCTGTACTAAGTGATACATTTGAAGAGAATGCAAATGGACTTTTAGAGTATGATCAATATACACGCCCACCTTCTATTAAAAATCTAAGTGTTCCAGAAGTGCTTTTAAATGGCAATCATAAATGTATCGATGAGTATCGAAGAGAATCTAGTTTAATAAAAACATTTAATTATAGACCTGATTTACTCACAAAAATTGAACTTACTAAAAAAGATATAAAAACTATATTTAATTATTTGATAGAAAAAAGTAATTAAGTATAATAGAGAAATATTTATAAAAGGTTTGTACTATGAATATAAATTCTTCTTTTGATTTAAAACAAATTACAGAAGCTACACAAGTCGCTGTGGAAGTAGTTAATGCTATACGTGAAGATATATCGAGCATAATTATTGGGCAAAGCAATATGATAAATAAAATGCTTATAGGAATTATATCTGATGGGCATATTCTTCTTGAGGGAGTACCCGGGCTTGCTAAAACATTGGCAGTTAAATCACTCGCATCGACAATTGACGCCAAGTATAAAAGAATACAGTTTACTCCAGACTTGCTTCCTGCCGACATTATTGGTACTGAAATATTTAATATGAAGACTTCAGAGTTCGTGCCAAAACAAGGCCCAATATTCGCCAATATAGTTTTAGCAGATGAGATTAACAGAGCACCAGCGAAAGTTCAGTCGGCATTGCTTGAAGCCATGGAAGAACATCAAGTAACTATAGGCGATTCTACTTACAAGCTTGATAAATTGTTTTTAGTTTTAGCGACACAAAACCCGATTGAGCAAGAGGGTACTTATCCACTTCCTGAGGCACAAATCGATAGGTTTATGTTTAAGATTATTGTTGGATATCCTACAAAAGAAGAAGAAAAACAGATTATTAAAGAAATTACGGCTCAAAAATATAAAGAAATAAAAAAACAAGCTACAGTTGAAACTATAGAAAAATTAAGACTTCTTTCAAGTCAAATATATATAGAAGATAGGTTGATCGATTATATAGTAAATATAGTTGACGCGACAAGGAATCCGAGTAATTATAAGTTAAATAAAAATTATATCGACTATGGCGTTTCACCTCGTGCCGGGATTTATTTGACGAAGGCAGCGAAAACATATGCGATGATGGAAGGGCGTGGCTTTGTTATTCCAGATGATATTAGAGCGGTTGCTTATGAGGTTTTAAGACATAGAATTTCTATGAGTTATGAGGCACAGGCTGAAAATATTACAAGTGATATGATGATTGATAATATACTTTCAAATATTCAAGTGCCTTAAAAATTAGCTTTACTTTTAGCTTGAAATATGGTTATATATATGTTGAGTTTAGAAATAAATTTTATAAATTAGGAGATAAAAATGTTAGATTATTTATATTATTCTTTTGCATATTGGTGGATTTTACTACCGGGGCTTCTTTTAGGCTTTTGGGCACAATCGAGAGTTTCTTCTACATACAAAAAATATGCTAAAGTTCCAAATAAAAGAGGGCTTACAGGTGCTGACACAGCTAAATATATTTTAGAGGCATATAATATTAAGGATGTCCAAATTGAAATGGTTGGTGGACATTTGACTGATCATTATGATCCTTCTCATAAAGTTTTAAGACTTTCAAAAAATATTTATGATGGGGTTGATGTTGCTGCTTTAGGTATTGCTGCCCATGAAGTTGGTCATGCTATTCAACATAATAAAGGTTATGCACCTTTGGTTATCAGAAATGGTTTTTATCCTATTTCAGCTTTAGGTAGTAACTTAGGGCCTACAATGGTTTTAATAGGGCTTATAATTGGTGGGGTGGGTTCTATTTCTACAATACTTATGAATGCTGGAATAGTGCTTTTTGCATTTGCGGTATTTTTCTCTCTTGTTACTTTACCAGTCGAGTTTGATGCTTCATCTCGTGCTATAAAAATACTTGATAAGGGTGGTTTTTTAGACGGTGAAGAGCTTGTGGGTGCTAAAAAAGTTCTTGGAGCTGCTGCTCTTACTTATGTGGCTGCTGCAGTAATGTCGGTGCTTTCACTTATAAGACTTGTTTTGCTTTCGAGACGTAACGAATAATAATTTGTAATTTATACTTAGTGTAGTTTAAAACTTTTAGACTTAAATTATTTTATTGTAAAATAGTACTATGTAATGTAGTATATATTGTTTATAATAATTTAGGTTTAGGAGTTTTTATGCTTTTAAAATTTCTGCTATTGTTAGTATTCTCGTCATTTTTATATTCTCAAACAGAATTACCGTTGACTGTTACTAATAAAAGCGTATTCAGTGCCGAGTTTCAGCTTTCAGCATATGGAAGAATGAGCGACTTAATTGAGCAGACGGGTAATGAAGATACTTTAGGTGTTATTCTTGATGCTAGGCTTCATTATATAAAA
>CAMQVF010000014.1 GCA_947038115.1 uncultured Spirochaetia bacterium | reverse complement strand
GATCTACACAGGCGAAGACACTCTTTCCCTACACGACGCTCTTCCGATCTGGCTTTTTGCTGAGGCTTTAATTTCTACTAAATTGTTTGCTAATGTCGAGGATTATGACTTAGTTGTCGCATATTTTGGGGCTGAAGATACTTTAACTCCATATCAAATGCTTTCAAGTAATGAGTCGGTTGCTGTCGATTTTGTGAATGAAGTTTTTGAAGCTAATTATATAATAATGGGAAATATTTTAGATTTCTCTTCTATAGATTTAGAAACAAATGAAGTTGCGAGTGTATCTTTTGAAGCGAAGATAATAAGTTTAGAAAATACTAATGATATAAAAACAATTTACAACACATCAACTTTTACTATGAAAAAGTTTAGTTCTACAAATACCATAAAAGTATCGGATGCAGCTTTTTTAGAAACAGCACTAGGCAAGGCGACAGAAAAAGCACTTAAAACTATGGCGTATGAAGTATATTCACTAATTGGAACTCCCGCATCCACCGCACTTATAACTAGAGTCGAAAAGAATAATTATTATATCGACTTAGGCTCAAGTCACGGAATTAAAATTGGTGATAGTTTTGACATATTTAGTCAAGAACGACTGATTAGCACTAATTTAATTTCTACTAATAATATTAATACAAAAACTGGTATTCACTATGAAGGCTATGTGCCAATAAGAACTAATGAACTTGGCGAGATTTGGTTTACTAGTGAGAGGCTTTATAAATATAGACTTTACGATTATGCAAGCGAATTTGTATTAAAGGCAAAAGTTGTTGAGTTGTACGAAACTTATGCTGTGCTTGAAAAATCTGACGCAAAGTCTATAGGTATAGTGCTACCACTTATGCTCGCGAAACTTGTAATGGACGATGATAAAGCCACAAATAATTAATTAGAGCTTATACTATTTTATTATATCGAATAAAGAGTTCTCATTTATTTTTACTTTTTCAGTGTCTAGAAAATTCGCTAAAAATTTAATATGGTTTTCGATACTTTCTATATTAGTGCTTCCAAATGTCTTTCTTTTTTCGACACATGTTTTAATATCAATTGCTCCATAGATATCGTCTCCAAAAAGTGGGGAGAAATTTTTATATTCTTCGATACTCATGCTCTCTAAGGTTATATTTTTATCGATACAATAAGCAACTATCGAGCCAACAATTTTATAGGCGTCTCTAAAACTAAGACCTTTTTCAGTCAAATAATCAGCAATGTCGGTGGCATTTATAAAACCATCATTGCATGCTTTTAGTAGATTTTCATTTTTTATTTTTAACGTATCAAGCATTCCAGTAGTAACTTTTAGTGAAGCGGTAACTGTGTCGACGCTGTCAAAAAAACACTCTTTGTCTTCTTGCATATCTTTATTATACGCCAAAGGTATGCCCTTCATTGTTGTGAGTAATGCGAGGAGATTTCCGTATACTCGTCCAGTTTTACCACGCACCAGTTCTGCAGCGTCTGGGTTTTTCTTTTGTGGCATAATACTGCTACCAGTAGAGAAGCTATCGCTAAGTTCGAGATATCCAAAATCAGACGAACTATAAATTATAATTTCTTCAGCCATGCGAGATAAATGCATCATAATTATAGCAAATGCATTCATAATTTCAATGAGATAATCTCTATCGCTAACACCGTCAATGCTATTAAAACAAGGGTCATCAAAACCCAATTCTTTACTCGTGAAATGTCTATCAAGTGGATAACTTGTGCCAGCTAGTGCCGCACTTCCAAGCGGTGAAATATTCATAATTTTGTATGCATTTTCAAGCCTCGAATAATCTCTTCTAAACATTTCGGCATAAGCTAAAATATAATGAGAGAATGTAATCGGTTGCGCTTTCTGTAGATGAGTAAACCCGGGCATATATGTTTTAGTATTATTTTTAGCCAATTTATGAATGGCGTTGATAATATCTAAAAGGTTTGATTGAACGCTTTTAACTTTATCTCTTGCAAAAAGCCTCATATCTAATGCGACTTGGTCATTTCTACTTCTGCCAGTATGAAGTTTTTTACCGATATCGCCAATTTTATCTATTAATATTTTTTCGATATTCATATGTATATCTTCATATTCTATAGAAAAAATAATCTCTTCGTTTTCAATTTCTTTTAATATTTCTTTAAGAGAAGTTTCAATTGTTTGCCTTTCTTCTTTTGTAATAACAGAAGCCTTTTCAAGCCCACGAGCATGTATGATGCTACCGACTATATCATAAAAATATAGCTTTGAGTCGAAGTGAATTGAGCTATGAAAATCTAGTAAAATATTATCTGCTTTTTCTTTAAATCTGCCTGAAAATTCATGCATATTGTTATCCTTTTTTATACTGTACTTTTTGCTTAACACTAATTGATACTAGCACTACTATCTGAACAGCCACAGCTATTAAAGCATAAATATAGTTTTGTGAAAACCCAGCGACTATAAATGTGATACCAGCGATTAATGCATTTAATATAGCATAAGGCATTTGAGTTTTTACATGGTTTATATGATCACAACCAGCACCAACTGAAGACAAAATAGTTGTTACTGATATTGGTGAGACATGGTCGCCAAATAATCCACCCGATAAAACTGCGGCAATTGTTACGAGTAATGGAGCGTCAATACCAACAGCCAAAGGAACAATTATTGGTATCATAATGCTGTAAGTACCCCATGAGCTACCAGTTGCAAATGATATAATCGCACCAAGGACGAATGTTATAATTGGTATGAAAGCAGGGTTTAATTGAGCATCTTTTATAAAGTTTATAATAAATAAAGCAGTTCCAAGGTCTTTATTTAATGCACCCAATGACCATGCCAAAATTAATGTAACAGCGATATCTGTCATTTTATACATACCTGACATATAAGTCTTGAATATTTCTTTAAAAGTTTTTGTTTTATTTATAAGCATTAAAGCTATCAAAACGACAGTCGCATAAAAATAACCACTACTCAATGCCACTCTAAATTGACTTCCAGGTACTTGTCCTGTAATAAATTTTACACCAAGCATTAAAAAAAGTGTTGCTAGTAAAACCAAAATAGGCAGCCATACAAATATTGCCTTTGCATTAGACTCTATATAATCACTTGATACAGTCACTTCTTTTTGATTATCATTTTTATAAACTTCTTCTTTATCCGCATCGTCTTCAAATTTTTTCATCAAACCAAAATCTAACTTAAGAGATAATAGTACGGGGATAATAGTTACGGCTAAAATGGGATAAATATTGAAAGGAATAGCCTTTATAAAAGCTTCATAGTCGGTGTAAGGAACTGTTAGCAATTCGAATTCTTTTTGAATAAGCCCTATAATAAAAACTCCCCATCCAATGAACGGTACTAATACGGCGACTGGAGAAGCGGTTGAGTCTAAAATGAATGCCAGTTTTTCTTTTGATACTCTAAATTTTTTGAAAAATGGCGAAAATACTGGGCCTACAATGAGTGGAGTACCTAAATCGGAAAAGAATATCATAATTCCTGCGATATATGCGGAAAATTGTGCTTTAAATTTTGAGTTTATATAAACCCCTGCTTTTTGAGCGAATGCATAAGCACCACCAGAGTGCATCATAATTTCAATGAAGCCTCCAATAAAAAGCATTAAAACGATAACGCCTGCATTATAGCTATCAGTTAATTGAGCTGTAAATCCAAAAATTACTTCTTTTGTAGTTTCAATTGGGTTATAGTTCAAGAGCATCATTTTGCCCAAAAATAAACTCGCAAAAAGTGAGATTATAACATTTCTAGTTTTAATAGCCATTGATATAGCTAAAATGATTGGTAGTATCGATAAAATACCGTAAGTTTCCATAAAAGACATTCCTATTTATATATTAAAAGGCATAAAAAAAGGATAAGAGTATTTAATAATCTCTTATCCTTAAACCAATAAAAAAAACTTCTATTTTTTCAAACGATCCTTCAAATTGTTTAATTGTTTTTTTAGTCTATCAGGTAAATGAGAAAATTTAGCAAAATGCTCTTCAATACTTGAAATTTCATTATTCCAAGATTGAGTATCAACTTTTAATAATTCCTTTAAGTCATTATCGGCTATATCAAGCCCTTTTAAATCTAAATCTTTTTCGATAGGAATTTTTCCAATGGCTGTATCTAAAGCATTAACTTTTCCTTCAGTTCGCTCACACATCCATTTTAATACTCTTGCATTTTCACCAAATCCTGGCCATAACCATTTGCCATCAGGGCTTTTTCTAAACCAATTGACATAGAATATACGAGGGGCTTTGTCGCCAATTTTATCACCCATTTCAAGCCAATGATGAAAATAATCACCCATGTTATAGCCACAGAAAGGAAGCATCGCGAATGGATCACGACGTAAATTACCAACACTTCCAATATTCGCAGCAGTAGTCTCACTAGCAGCAATTGATCCCATAAATACTCCATGATCCCAGTCATAAGCTTCATGAACCAATGGTACAGTAGAGGCACGACGTCCGCCAAAAATTAATATATCAATAGGCACACCATCAGGGTTTTCCCAATCGGGGCATATTACAGGGCATTGACTAGCAGGGGCTGTGAAACGTGCATTAGGATGAGCACCATTTTCACCATTACCCGGAGTCCAGTCATTACCTTTCCAGTCGATACCATGACTAGGAGCTTCATCTTTTCCCTCCCACCAAACATCACCGTCATCAGTTTCAAGACAGTTTGTAAATATGCTATTTTCTTTTATTGATTCCATAGCCATAGGGTTAGAGTCATAAGAAGTTCCAGGTGCTACACCGAAGAAACCTGCTTCAGGGTTTATAGCATAAAGTCTGCCATCTTTTCCAATTTTCATCCAAGCAATATCATCACCAACACATTCACATTTCCAGCCTTCAATGGTTGGTTGAAGCATAGCAAGGTTAGTTTTTCCACATGCACTAGGAAATGCTGCTGCAATATGGAATCTTTTACCTTCAGGATTTGTAAGGCGTAAAATAAGCATATGCTCAGCCATCCAACCTTCACGGCGTGCAATGGCACTTGCTATACGTAATGCCAAACATTTTTTTCCAAGCAAAGCATTTCCACCATAACCAGATCCATAAGACCAGATGAGGTTTTCATTTGGAAAGTGTGAAATATACTTTTTTTCTATTGGGGCACAAGGCCATTTTGTATCAATCTCTCCATCAGCAAGTGGAGCACCAACCGAATGCAAACAAGGAATATACTCGCCGTCAGTTCCTAAAACATCAAGCACTTTAGAACCCACACGAGTCATTATGTGCATATTACATACAACATAAGGGCTGTCTGTAATTTCTATTCCTACTTTTGCAATATGAGACCCAACTGGCCCCATAGAAAAGGGAATAACATACATGGTACGGTTTTTCATTGAGCCTTTATAAAGCCCTTTCATTATTTCTTTTAGTTCATTTGGTTCCATCCAGTTATTGGTTGGACCTGCGTCTTCTTTGTTAGGATAACTTATATAAGTTCTATCCTCGACACGTGCGACATCGGAAGGATCACTTCTAAAAGAAAAACTATTCTTTCTTTTTGTAAGTACTTTTGCTAGTCCATCGTCAATCAGTTTCTTCATGCAATCATTGTATTCTTTTGTACTACCATCGCATACATAAATATCTTTGGGCGTACACATAGCAGCAACCTCTTCTACCCAAGCCTTAAGCTTATCATGTCTAAGTTGTTCTAGTTTCATGCATAACTCCATTTTTTATTATTCCATATTATATCTAATTGATATTATTTTTTCAAGCAAATTAATTTTTTATTCTATTAAAATCCTTAGATTATACTTATGAAAAGTATTATAAAAGGGGCAGTCTCTATATTGACTTTTATTTGATATCAAAATACTATGTGAATTAATTTTGTTTCTATTGTTAGCTATATTATTCAAGGGTGGACTATGTCTAAATTAAAGTATATTACTGCGGTATTTACTATTTTTGTTGGATTGTTTTTTTGTTCTAATAATGTGTTCGCAGACAAGTATGGAGATTCAGCTTTTGGTGTCAATGCCTCGGGTGGTTTTCCTGCAAATGTTGGTGGTGGTATTACATTTAAGATGGCAAAGTTGCCTATAATGTTTGGTGTTAGCGTAAATAAGCCTTATCGAGAAGGTAGTTTTTTGGATGTTACAGCGACTAGCGACTGGCATTTTTTCTCGACAAGATTTGCTAATCCTTTTGCTTTTTACTTTGGTGCTGGGCTTTATTATGGTTTCGACATCAAAGACAACAAAGAAAATTTTGATTTCACTTTGGGATTTCGTTTGCCTTTAGGTTTTTCAGTAATCATTGCTAACTTCGAAATTTATACAGAAGTCGCACCTGCACTCAGATTGCTGGAAGTTTCTGGTGGTAGAAGCCATTTATTTGGCGAGGATTTATTTTTAGTTCAAGGGCAACTCGGTGTCAGGTTTTGGTTTTAATTATATAAGAGGTTATATTTCTGTTTAGAGTCACTTTTCTAAAATTAAAAAGAAGATTTATAAATATTAGGCTTAAACTCTCAAAAGCAATTAGTTCCTATAAAATGAAAGATAATAGAACTGTTTTTGATATATTAAAACTTTCTTATTCACTATTTTTAATTATATTAAGAAATTTTTATATTGAAATAATACTAGTTTTAATGATGCCTATAATTTTATACCTAATAATTTCTATTTGTTCAAGTAAATATTTATACAATGATATTAAAAAACTGCCATATAATGATGTCGCTTTGGTTTTAGGAACTAGTAAATATTTATCTAATGGGCGTGAAAATAAATATTTTAATTTTAGAATAAATGCCGCTTTTGAATTATATAAAAATAAAAAAGTTAAATACTTACTTTTGAGTGGTGATAATCGATATAAATCATATAATGAACCTATAAAAATGAGAGAAGACTTGCTTAAATTGGGAGTGCCGTCAAAAGATATTTATCTAGACTTTGCAGGCTTTAGAACTCTCGATTCTGTTATTCGTGCAAGTGAAGTTTTTGGACTTTCCAATTTTACTATAGTGTCTCAAAAATTTCATAATGAAAGAGCAATTTTTATAGCAAAAAGCAAAGGTTATGATACTATAGCTTATAATGCAAAAAACATTAGTTCTTTAGGGGCAATATGTCAAAAACCTAGAGAGATTGCTTCTCGAATGTTGATGCTTTGCGATATTTTTATAAATAGAAAGCCTTATTTTTTGGGACGAGAAGTTTCTGTGGGTGAATATAATGAATTTCATGAGTCTATTTATAGTAATAACTTGCTAGAACATAGCAATAAATAAATCGAGGTAGTTTTAGAAATGAGTAATTATAATATAAATGATACAATTGTCACAATCTCTACACCGATGGCAAAAAGTGCATTGGGTGTTGTTAGAATGTCTGGTGTGGATGCATTAAACATTGCGAGTAAAATATGTTTTTCTGTTGCAACTGATAAAGCAATTATTAATTTTGAACATAGAAAATCTTATTTTGTAAATATTAAAGATAAAAATTCAAGCATTGTCGATGAGCTAGTTATTTTGGTAACAAAAGCACCATCTACATTTACTACAGAAGATATTATCGAGTTTTATCCGCATGGAAGTTTAATTGTAATCGAAAGGCTTATCAGTTTGATTCTTAGTTATGGGGCACGATTAGCAAATAGAGGTGAGTTTACCTATCGAGCTTATGCTAATGGTAAAATATCTATTAGCGAGGCTGAAGCTATTCATGATTTAATTGAGTCAGATAACAGGCTTATGGCTGAGGCTAGCATTTATAAAATGAAAGGACGTTTGAGTCGTGAAATTGATAATCTGAAAAATACTGTAAAAGATATTCTTATTTTAGTTGAGGGAGATATCGACTTTCCTGACGATGACACTGTGCCTTTTTCATATTCAATTCTTATTAATCATTTAGAGTCGCTTAAAAGTGATATTATAAAACTGCTTGATAATTCGAAGACTGTTCAAAAAATTATGTCGGGTGTGAAAATTGCGATACTGGGTAAAACTAATGTTGGTAAAAGTAGTTTATTTAATATGCTAGTTTCTAAAGACAGGGCAATAGTTTCGAGCATTGCGGGAACTACTAGAGATTTTATTCATGAAGTTTTTTATATTAATTCCATAGCTTTTTATTTAATCGATACCGCAGGGTTTCACTTCGAAAGTACAAATGAAATTGAAATTGAAGGCATTCGACGAACCAAAGAATGTGCAGCTGAAGCCGATATAATTTTTGCTTTATTTGATAGAACTCGTGAACTTGACTATGATGATAAACATTTAATTGAATTTTTATCTAATATTAAAAATAAACAGATAGCATATATTCTAAATAAGCAAGATGAAAAACAGATTATCGATTCTTCCAGTTTTGAAAATGCAATAGAAGTGAGCACTAAAACTGAATATGGCAAAGAGAGTATTTTAAGTTTTTTAGAGAATATTTTTAGCAAGTCTGATTTTGATACATTCAACAAAGAAAGCTATGTCAATGCTCGAGAAAAAGGTTATTTGGAAGAGAGCCTTCATATTATTGACGAGTGCATTAGACAGTCAAAAGATTGCTACATGCTTGATAGTATTGCTGAAGAAATACGAATACTTAATAATATGCTTTTTAGTATGAATGGTAAAATTGAGGCGAATGAAGTTATCGATGAGATTTTCGCTAATTTTTGTATAGGTAAATAGTTTTACTGCTAAAATCTTATATAAAATATATATATTATATTTTTTGTATAAGGTGTATATATGTCTTTACTTGAAGAGATTAACAAAACGAATAATCATGTTGTCGCATTAATTGAAATTTTCGATAAAAATATATTGTCATGGGTGACGCTCAAAGATGTTGTTAGCTTTGATGTGGCGATTTCTCGTGATGATAATAGAACTCTAATATATTCGGTTATGCCACCGATGTCTACGGCGAGCATTAAACTTAATAATTTTAATAATAACTATTCTATTGATGAAAATAATAATAATATAGATATAGTGCATATTTTGCCCGACTCGAAAATAAGAATATTTTTAGGGTATAAAATAAATAAAACAAATAAGAAATATATTACTGCTAGCGAAAATTTTATTAACAATATAGATAATTATCATAATGATTTTAATGAAAGCTATTATTATAATAATATAAAATTTAATTCTGATGGTTTTTTATTTTTTGCCTATGGTGGAATATCAAAAGATTTAATACCTAATGCCACTAGTAAATATTTCGCTGACATTGAATATTGTGGAGTTTATCTTTCAAAAGTTATAAATGTTTCGCTTAATGATTCGCTTACCGAGTTGTCATTTGTAAAAACTATTGAAATTGATATTGACGCTTTTGATAATTTATTTTTTGCATATAGAGTATGTTTGGAAGATGAAAATATCGATGAGAAAGCTTTCTCTGATATGATACCACTTTCAAAAACTATTGCTATAAATAAAAAAGCAAAAAGTATTCAATATATTATACTCGCCAAAAATGAAACTTCATCGCCATTAAAATCGATAACTATTAATACAAGCCAAAACTTTGACACTCATCCTGTTTTTTTGGGTACTATCGAAAGTCCAAGAGTTGTTATATCGAATAAAGAACACACAATATCTATTACGGCACAGACAATATTTAAATCTATTTTAGATGAATCATTGGGGTCTTTAAGTTTTGAAGGTGAGCATAAAATTGAAGATATTATTTTGTCGGTTTTGAAGAAGTCTGAGTTTTATAGCGATGATATTTTAGGAGTGTTTGAAACAACTAATATTATCATAAAACCAAAAGAGCCTATTATTATATCGGATGGTAAAACTATCAGAGATTATTTTAATATGATTTTAGAAATCGCCTATGACATAGATGAGAGTAGAGGAGAGGCGGTGTTTTATCGACTATTTGATGATATGTATGGACGTATTCATTTTATGCGTTCAAATCCTAATGAAAAAACTAAATATACGATATCGAGCAGTAATAATATCAGAGAGATGACTATATTTACAGATACAAACAAACTTATAAACTCACAATCTGTTTTTGGTAGAACTGAAACCGAACACTTTGTAGAACAAGATGTTGCTCGTGTTGTTTTAGAGGTTAGTGCCACAGAGCCTGAAAAAAAGTTTATTATCGACTTAATTACTCAAAATCCAGACAGACGTCCTGTTGCTCATATTAATTATAAATATATCAATCAGAGTTTTATATCGCTAGCGGAGGATGAAACTCAATTAGAAGGGGGAGTGTCGAGAGTCTCGTTTAATGACACAAAAAAATGTGGAGAGCTTGCCTTAGTTGCTAGAAATAAGACTTTCCAGTGGCTACCAGTTATCGATGTTAACACTTCTTTAATTGTACGTGCGACGCCTTTGTCCCTTACTGAGACCTATATTGGAGAGCATCGCAGCCAAGCAAGCATCGAAAGATATGGCAAAAAAGAGGGTAAAAAAATAGAGAATGATTTTATAACCTCGAGTGTCATGGCTCAAAAAGTGGCTAGAGCAATAGTTGAATGCCGTTCTATGCCTATAACGAGAGTGGAATGCAGCCTTGTGATGGGTGGGATTATTCCAACATTAAAATTGAATGATGCTTGTAAAATTATAGCACCGAGTATAAACAGATCTAAAACTTTTATTGTAACAGAAATTCGTTATAACTTCTCGAGACAAACAAGGCAAATGAATATCATATTTGAAAGCGTTAATAGAGATGAAACAAACATCGAATATGACGACAGCATCAATTATGATATTCTTAGGCTATATGACGAAGATGGAAATAATTATAAATCTGAAAAAATAAATTTTATCACTTTATAGATTATATCCCCATTTGTTTTCTTTGTGATAACTTCGTGGCGTATTCATTATGCCCTGGATATATTAATGTATTATCAGGGTATGTGAATAATTTTTCAATACTTTTTTTAATTGTGTTGAAATCTCCACCTTTGAAGTCAGTTCGTCCAAGTCCAAAAGAGAATAATGTATCGCCAGTAAACAAATGTCCTTCGCTGTTATATAATGATATTCCACCCAAAGTATGCCCTGGGGTGTCTATAACTTTAAATGAGTGGCGACCAATTTCGATTGTGTCATTTTCTTTTATTGGTTTATCTGGAATAGGATAGCCTGCACCTTTGCCAAATTCATTGCTTAAATTATATGTTGAATCGGTGAAGTATATATATTCTGTTGGATGAGCCAAGTGTATCGCGTTTTTATAATGTTCTCTTGCTTCAATGCTACCTGCAATATGGTCATAATGTCCATGAGTGTAGATAACATATTTTAGTTTTCGACCGTTAAGTAGTTCATCATATTTTTTTATATCAAAAGGGTCTGATGGTGTGTCTATTATCATGCCTTCACCTTCTGATATCACTAAGTATGAGTTCATGGCATATACATTTCTATTTACTGCATATATTTCTAAATCATTCATTTTAATTTCTCCTGAAAAATAGAATTATTTGGTATTAAATTACCAGATTAATAGTATCAGATTTAATTATTTTTTTCAATTATATTTATAAATAAAAAAGCCTGCTAAAGGAGACACTTATAGCAGGCTCACAAAAAGGAGGACGTAATGAAAAAAATCATCGACCAAAATACAGATGATCATTCTTCGCTAGGGTTTATTAATAATAGGCTTTAAAAACCCTACGTTGTTTATTATCGTTTAAAATGGCTATTACACCACTTCTTAATGTTCTCTTTTTAGTCTAAAACTATACTTTTTTATTTAATAATGAAAAGCATCGTCATCAATATCTATATAATTCGGGTTATAACTTTCGATATATTTAGTTTCAAGTAGTTTTTTAGGAATATCATTTAAGAAAATTGACGGTTTATTATATTCAATACCCATTGCATTTCTTCGTCTTGATGATTGAGTTAGATAAAGCCGTCTTTTAGCTCTTGTTATAGCGACATAGCAAAGTCTTCTTTCTTCATCAATGCCGTTTTCTTCTTCAAGTGAAAAATAATGAGGGAATACTCCCATTTCAAGACCAGTGAGGAATACAGTTTCATATTCTAAACCTTTAGCATTATGAACTGTCATTAATGTTACAACGTCATCATTGGCGTTTTCTACATCTCTTGTTAGTGTTAATTCTTCTAAAAATGATATAAGCATAGAATTCTCATCAATTTCAGCATGTGCTGCTTTATAGTCGTAAAATGCTCTAAAAAGTTCTTTAATATTATCAGTCGCAATCACACTTCGAAGGTCTTCATCGCCTTTATATATGCTATAATAATCGATGCTTAAAAGAAATGAAGTGAAAATTAATTCAATATCTTTTAAATTATTTTCTATTTTTTCTCTTGTAGCTTCAATTAGATTTTTAAAGTCGATTAATTTTTCTTTTGTTTTTTTAGTTACTTTTATATTGTCTAATTGCTCAATTGCTTCATATAAAGCTATATTATTTTCATAGGCAAATAGCTCGATTGTCGACAAAGTTTTTTCACCTATTGACCTAGGTGGTTTATTTATAATTCGTCTAAAGCTTACATTATCAAAAAGTGAAGCAAATAATCTTAAAAAAGCGATAGCATCTTTAATTTCTGCCCGCTCGAAAAATCCAGTGCCACCAACAATTTTATAATCAATATTATGAGCGAGTAATTCTTTTTCATAAAGCCTCGACTGGCTATTAGTTCTAAATAAAATTACTATATCTTTAGCTTGAAATCCATCATCAAATAAGCATTCGATTTCTTCGGCAACTTTTTTAGCTTCGTCTAAGTCGCTTGCGAAAATCCAGTTTTGAATTTTGTTTTCGTTTTCTTTATTTGAAAATACATTTTTATCATGTCGGTTTTTATTATGTCTAATTACACTTAATGCCGCTTCGACAATATCTTTGGGGCATCGATAATTTTCTTCAAGTTTTACAGTAAAAGTGTCAGGATAGTCAGTTTTGAAGTCTAGTATATTAGAAACTTTAGCGCCACGAAAAGCGTAAATACTCTGGTCATCATCGCCGACTACAGTGAGTTGATTATCATTATTTTGAGTTAATAGATTGATAAATTTATATTGTAAATAATTTGTGTCTTGAAATTCATCAACTAAAATATATCGCCATTGTCTTCTGTAAAATTCCAAAACATCATTTTCTTGCTCAAATAATTTTATGACATTAATAATCAAGTCGTCAAAATCCATAACATTTTCAGTTAATGAATATTCACTATATGCTCTATAAAGTCGAGTAAATATATCGCCATATTTTTCTACTTCTTTTAAATATTCATAAACATCATATTCGCTATTTTTAGCTTTAGATATTAATTTCAAACAAGCTTTAATATTTATATCTTTAGGAACTTCGATATTATTAAATTTAATAGCATTTTTCATTATTGTCAATTTATCTTGCTCATCAACAATAGTAAAATTAGCTTTATAGCCAATTTGGGCATAATCAGTTTTAAGTATTCTCAAAGCTTGCGAATGGAATGTGCGTATATTAAGCCTGTAAGGATGAATGTTTTTAAGCAAATGAGATGCTCTTTCTTTCATTTCTTTAGCGGACTTATTTGTAAAAGTTACAGCCATAATATTTTCAGGTGGCACATGAAGCACTTGAACTAAATAGGCAATTTTTTTTGTTATAACAAGAGTTTTTCCACTGCCAGCACCAGCCAAAAGAAGCAGTGTCGAGTCATTATGTTTTATGGCATTTTCTTGCACTTCACTTATATTAGAGAATATATTATCTTCTGTATTCATTCTATTTTTTTATTGCCATTTATATGATTCAACAAACATTGTGGCAATTGCAATGCAAACGATAATCCATATTACAAAAAATAATATATTTTGAACATCGATTAAACCACGAGTGAAGTCAGAAAAATATGTCGTAATAGAAACAGCATTAAGAAATCCACGTGCATTATTAAACATTTCGCTAAGCCAATTTAGAATATAAGCGAATAAAGCCATAGATACACCTAAAATGGCAGCAACTAATTGACTTTTTGATATACTTGTCGCAATTAAGCCAAGTCCTAAAATGGCAGCACCCAGTAGAAACAAACCTAAATATCCACTAAGTATAATACCAATGTCGGGTTTACCAAAAGACATAAGCAAAATAGGATAAATTAAAGTCATTGCAAGTAAAGATGTGTAAACTAAAAGAACAGATAAATATTTACCTATGACATATTGAAGCGATGTTATAGGCGAAGTCATTATAAGTTCAAATGTTCCAGTCGAACGTTCTTCGGCAATTAATTTCATACAGAGTATTGAAAGAAATAAAATTGTAAAAAATCCAATATTATATATGCTATTTTCCATAACGGCTAATCGGCTGTAATATATTTCTACTGTGAAAAAATAACCAGTGAGTGCTAAATATATAAAGCCTAATATATAATAAAGAGGGGATACATAAAATGACTTTATTTCCCTTGTGAATATTGCGAATATATTGTTCATTACTCTTGATCCTTATTTTCGTTTTTCTTTTTGTCGGTGAAGTATATGAAGACATCTTCAAGACTACGTTCAAGACTTTTAAGCTCAACTAGGTTAAAGCCTTTATTTATGATATGACGTGCAATGATAGGTCTAATGTCAAGCCCTCTTTCACCTTCAACAATTATATTGCCTCTAGTGCCTTCATAAGCTTGCACAACGCCTTCAACTTCTCTTATTGCTTGAAGCGCTTCTTTTTCTCTTTTACCGTCAACTTTAAGTTCAATATTAGCACCTAAAATTTCTTTATCCATAGCGACTTTTAAGCCTTCAATTGTGTCTTCGGCGATAAGCACACCTTGGTCAATTATCAAAGCTCTTTCGCACATCTCTTCTACCTCACTAAGAATGTGAGTTGATAATATAACAGTACGTTTTCCAGCTAAATTTTTTATCAATGCCCTTATATCTATAAGTTGATTAGGGTCAAGACCACTAGTTGGCTCATCCAAAATTAAAACATCAGGATCACTCAATATCGCCTGTGCTATTCCTGTACGTTGTTTATAGCCTTTTGATAAATGTCCGATTAGTCTATTTCGATATTCCGTTAAGCCTGTGAGTTGAATAGTTTCATCGATTCTTTTTTTTCTATCTTTGTTTTTTATGCCTTTAAGCATTGAACAAAATTTAAGATACTCCGAAACGCTCATCTCATTATAAAGTGAGACGTTTTCAGGAGTATATCCAATACGTCGTTTAACTTCAATAGGGTTTTCATAAACCTCAAATTCGTCTAAATGTACATAACCACTTGTTGCAGGCAAGTATCCAGTAATAATACGCATCATAGTACTTTTTCCAGCACCATTTGGCCCTAGAAAACCTACTATTTCGCCTTTATTAATAGTACATGATATACCTTTTAATGCTTGATACTCACCATAGAATTTTACTAAATTTTCGATTTTTATCATGTTTTTCCTTCTATATACTTGAAATATATTCTATCAATATTTTCGAAATTTGTAAAGAGTATCAAATTTAAAAGTTGAAACAATGAAGTTAAATCTTATTTATTATCCTTGATTTTTTTAGTTGTTTTCTCAACTTTAATTTCTTTACCTGAAGAAGTCATAACATCTCCCAAATTATCAAGCATGTTACCGATAAAATCAAGCTTGGTAATTTCAAAATGTTTAAGTTTTTCAGATATAGTAAATATTTTTTCCTCCTTGTTCTCTAAAGATTTCGTATCAATATTTAAAAGTATGTCTGGTGAAATATTTAGAGATATAGCAACCTTGTTCAGGTTTTTAATTGATATATTTCTAATTCCAACTTCCACTCCTTGTAAATATTTACCGGAAAGACTCGACATCTCAGCGAGTTCGTCTATTGTTAGACCTTTACGCTTTCTATAGGATCTGATATTTGACCCTAAATTGTTCAACAAAGTACTGCTATTCATAATAAACCTCCGAGAAAAGCTAGTGTTCGATGATAGTAATAAGTAAGATTAAAAGATTAAACCATATATATATTGTAATCGGTTGCTAAAATTAATATTTTTAATTTATTTAGTATATTAAATATTTAAAGTTCTTGTTATACTTTGTTTACACTTCATATAATTCTTGACTTAAGAGTGATATTGTCTATACTATATAGCATGTGGAATATTTAAGGATAAGGGGTAAATTAATGAATAAGATAATTTTTGTTTTTATTTTAACTTTTATTTTTAGTATTAGTTTAATTTCTAAACCAAAACCTAATATTGGAGTTGTTATTTATAGATATGACGACAACTTTATCTATTATGTTAGAAAGTCTATTGATGATATAGCGAAAAGTAAAGCGAATATACTAATACGTAATTCGCAAAATAGTCAGGCTATGCAAAATGATTTAGTCGATATGATGCTTGATAAAAATGTTGATGCTTTGGCTGTCAATTTAGTTAATCGTAATTCAAGCAAATATATAATAGAACAAGCTAAGGCTAGAAATATTCCAATAGTGTTTTTTAATCGTGAGCCTTTGAGAGGGGAGCTTGGCAGTTATAAAAACGCTTGGTATATCGGCGGTAAACCTGAAGATGCTGGTACTATGCAAGGGAAGATTATAGCTAATAGTCTAAAGAAAAAACCTTCTTATGATAAAAATAAAGACGGAATAATTCAATATGTAATGCTTCAAGGCGACTTGGAACATAATGATACTTTATACAGAAGCCATTTTGTAACTAATTATCTAATAAATAATGGTGTGAAAATAAAAGAGCTTGATAAAGAAGTAGCTTTTTGGGAGAAAGCGAGAGCAAATAATATTACGAAAAAATGGCTTGATGAATATGGTGATAAAATCGAGTATATTATATCGAATAATGATGCTATGGCTTTAGGTGCTTTGATGGCAATTCGTGATAGCGGGTATAATTTGGGAGACCCTGACAAGTTTATTCCTATAGTTGGTGTGGATGGGCTGCCTGATTTTGTAAAAGAGATTAAATATGGTGCAGCTGTTGGAACAGTTTTGCAAGATCCTAAAGAGCATGCGACTGCTATTGTCGAAGTTTTGTTTAATGTTGCCAATGGTATTGAGCCTTTAGAAAACACCAAGTGGGTTTTTGATGACGGTAAATCGATACGTTTGCCATATAAAATTATAACAGAAGAAAACGTAAGTTTAGCTGAAGACGCTTACTTTAAAGATTAACATATAAAAATTACAATTATTCACAGATGTTTTAATCTGTTTTATTAGATTATTCACTTTTAGAATCCACGTCTACTTTAGTTTTCGATTCCTGATAATTGCCTAATTGTATCATTCCTCCCTCTTCATAGAATGTTGTAGATTTATAAGAGTCTCTTAGTGAAATATCAGCATTTCTAATCGATATTGTTACACCGGGTAGTGCTTCTTTGCCAGCAGATACTTTTGAATTTACATCAGTGCTTTGAATCTCAAGTATTAGTTTGCTTTTTTCTTCAGATATTTCTTTTATTCTAATCATAGAGTCACTATTTGTTTCTCTTGACTCTTTAAGTACAACTTTTTGATCTTCATCTAACTTGTCATATTTTTCAAGTTTTTCTAAAGATTTTATATTTTTATTAAGCTCTTCAAGCATTTCATCAATTTCTGTTTTTTCTAATCTTAGTTTTTCAATTTTTCTTCGAGTAGCTGGTAAAACGCCAGTTTCAATAATAGTTTTTACCGATGAAGGTGAGCCCAAAGTTTTAGCATTAACTTCTTTATAAGCTCTTAAATGTCCACCACTAGCCATAGCTTTCTTACCCGTAAGTAAAATACTGTCATCGGCATCGACATTAGAGTTTAATATAGCCTCACTTACAATAACATTTCCGCCAGCATGGATATTAGCAAATTGTATAAACTTGGCAATAACATCGCCTTCTGATTTAATTTTACCTTCTCCATGTCCTTGTATACCAAGTTTTACAATAATATCACCCTTGGCTTCAATATTACATTTTTCCACAGAGCCTAAAACTTCAATATTTCCATTGGCTCGAACAGAGTAGTTATCAAGAACACTACCACGTATAAGAACACTACCTAAGAAGTCAATATTTCCAGTTTCAGGCCCGACATCACTAGCGATTTCAAGTAGTGGTTCAACATTAATTTTTTTTCCAGTAATAACGACTTGTCCATCGGCTGTCGATAATATAGAAGATGTTGCTTCATCAAATACTACATTGTTACCCAAATAATCGGCTATCTCTATTTCTTTGCCGTCAACAACTTCGATAGTTTTGCCCAGTACCGTGTATCCTTCCTCACCATATTGAACATCTATTTTTTTAGCTATAGTTTGATCTTTCGCTATGTTTTCTACTATACTCATATTTTTATAGTCAATACTTTGAACATCGTCAATATATCTTGCCATAGATTCCTTGTCCATATTGATCAAATATTCAATTTTCGCATTTTTACCATTAGTAGGGGCAGTGCCTTCCGCAATAATAATTGGAGATTTATAAATTCGATTTTCTAATGCCTCTTCAATTACATCTTCTTTTATTCCAAATATAACTTCTTCAATATTAAGTAATTCTTTAACATCTTGTAAGTCCATTTCACGTCCACTTATGGTAGGTGGCGTAATGTTCATAAAAACTCTCATATAGTCGTTACTAACATTTACTCTTACTGAACCATTATTTAATGAATTACCCTCATTCCAATCAGAAACTTTAATATACTCACTAGTTTGTTCACTCAATGCTTGTTTTATTATATTGATATCATAGTCTAGCGCTTGAACATCATTAAGTTCTTTTTCTATAATCGCTATATTTGTTATTTTTTTTCCGTCTCCTTGAGGAGGCGATACTTTTATAAATATTCCATCTCTTTTAACACGGACGCTAATTTCAGTAGACTTGCTTAATGTTTCATCATGAATGTTCAAACTCGATGAAGTTGTCGAATCGATATAGTCATATATTCTGTCAGCTTTTACGAGCATTTTTTTTGCATATGTAATTCTTGTATATCTAACATAATGAAGTTTATTACCCATGCCAAAAACACCACTACTGGCACTTTCAAGCACTTCATAGCTAACTTCATATAGAGGGCATTGAAAAATAGCAGAAGCCTCTTCGAGCCCTGCTTGTATTGATGGTACATATAAATCTGTAGAATCTAAACTTTGATTTGCATAAGCATCCTTATAAAAATCACTTTTTAATATTTTTTTTCTAAGATCATTCATAGCCACTCCTTATAATTATCAAAAATATTTATAATAATTGCTTTTTTATCTCTGATAGGCTGTATCTTAATGCCTGAAGTGCTTTAGTATGTATTTGCGATATTCGGCTTTCTGTCGCCTCAAAAATAGCACCAATTTCTTTTAGAGTAAGGTCATCATAATAATATAATATTAAAACTTGTTGCTCTTTCTCTGGCAGATTTTTTATAGCCTCGACAATTTTCTTTTTAACATGTTCTCTTTCGACAATATATCCCGGGCTTGTTTTTTCGCTTGCCTTCAGAGTATCTGCTATCGATATCCCTGTAGCTTCAGTGTCTACATATCTGATGTCGTTTAATGAAGTGGGTGAAGATTCTGTAACTTTCTTCATTATGTCATTATATTTACTCATAGGAATGCCTAGTTTTTCACATATTTCTTGTGAAGTGACATTTCTAGTATAATGAGATTCTAAAATTTCTCTTGTTCTCTCAATTTCTTTAGCTTCTTGCCTAACAGAACGAGGAAGTGAATCTTGCTTTCTAAGTTCATCCAAAATAGATCCACTAATTCTTGTCATTGCATAAGTGTTAAATTTTGTATTCAAATTAGGATTATATTTTTCAATAGCATCTAAAAGACCGAATCCACCAGAGCTTACTAGGTCATCAAAATTGATGCTTTTATGAGTGCCTATTTTTACATGCATTTTGTTCGCCACATATTTTACCAAAGGAGAATATTTAACGACCAAAGCCTCACGAATTAAAGGCGAATTTGTCTTTTTATACTCAACCCAATATTCTTTTTCATTTTCCTCTGTAATTAGAGGTCTTTTTTGTCTTGGCGGTCTTCTTTTAGGTGTCATAATTTATACTTAGTCCATCGAAATGTTTTTTTCTCTATCTATATTAAAGCAATAAAATACTATTTATCATCCTTAGACCGAATAGTTCTAATTGCCTTAGCAGCAGTTTCAGGGTCTGATTTAGCTATCATCTTAATAGGGTCAGCATCAACAGGTGCCGAGAAATCTATAAAAAAATCATCGGTAATAGCTTTCGAGTTGTTATCTGCTTTATTAGCGATAATCGAACCTATGCCAGCCTCTTTTGCTTCCTCATTATTACTCTCATTATGATAACTCAAATCAGAATTTATATCAACACTAGAGTCATCTTCTTTTAGACTAGAATCAGATAAAAGATCACCTATATCACCACTTATATCATCATTATCCAAATCGTGGTCATTTTTTCGTATTTTAGTGCTCTCTTGCATTTGATTATAAATATTTTCAGCGTCAACATCAATTTCAGGATCTAAATTATCCATATAAGGATTACCACTTTCATTGGAATTTTTATTTGTGGTATTCTTGTCAAAGTTCAACATATCTTTACCTAAGACTAGAGATAAAACTAAATATATTATATATAGGATAAAAGAAGCAATTAAGCCTGAAGATAGTGCTCTAAAAAAAGAAAATGACAATGTATTATTATTAGACATTGTGATAAAAAATGTGATAGAAGACGAAAATCCAAATACTAACATCATTATTTTACCATTTGCCGATAACAATTTTTCTCTAAGTTTATTTAATAATTCACTACTATTCACTTTCAAACCTCCATAATATATATTATATTTTTTTAGACATATTCATTAGATTTCCAAAAAAGCCACCAAGTCCCTCAGGTTTTTTTTCTTTTTCATTTTTAGGGTCTATTATCTTACGAGCAATATTGTCTAAACATACACTCGCACCACATTTGTTATCATAGGCATAAAATGGAACTTGTCTTAAGACAGAGTAGGGAACTGTATTATCATCAAAAACATGCCCAATATAATCTACATCAATATCAAGATATTCCTTGCTTATCGATACTATTCTATTTCCAACTTTATTTACATCCGATTTTTTGCTTACTCGGTTTACTATAAGTTTAATGTCTGCATTCTTTTTTTCACTTGTTATCGTTTTTATCATTCCATAAGCGTCGAGCATTGCTGTAGGCTCTGGCGTTGTAATTATTAAGCTTTCATCGGCTGCTAATATAAAATATAAAACACTATCAGATATACCAGCACTAGTGTCTACTATTATGATATCAGTATTATTTAAATATTCAAGTCCAGTAATTAATCGAGTTAAACCTTGCTCAGACATATTAGCAAGTTCTGAAAATCCAGAAGCTCCCGCAATATATTTTATACCAAAAGGTGTATTCATAATAATTTGTGGAAGAGTTTTGACTCCACGAACAACATGTAGTAAATTAAACTCGGGTGTGCTTCCGAGGATAATATTTACATTAGCAAGTCCTAAGTCAGCATCTAAGACTAAAACATTTTGATTTAATCTGCTTAATGCTATGGCTAGATTTATAGATAAATTGGTTTTACCCACACCGCCTTTTCCACTTGCTACAGCAATTACACGTTGTTTGCGCATATTTTTTTTACGCATCATTTTTCTAAGTTCGTCTGCTTGATCTTTCATAGTTTCTATTTTCCATAAAGTCCGTTTAGTATATTTTCTTTCGCATTAACACCAGTAGCGATGTCTTGTGGCACTCGCTGTCCAAAAGTTGCATAAGTTATAGGTACTTCTCTTTTATATAGTGCTGAAACAGAAGATGCTAGATAATCAGTTTCATCTAATTTAGTGAGAATAACACCTTTATAGTTTGTAAGTTTAAAAGCATCTAGTATGCTTAAGGCATCATTATACTTTACTGTTGAACTCATTACAAGCTGTATATCGATATCAAACCTCCCAACAGTGGAAAAATATTTAGATAATGCGATAATATCCTCAGCTCCCTTAGGTGAACGCCCCATTGTATCTACAAATAGTATCGAACTTTGCTCCATTTTTCGAATTTCAGCTCTCAAAGCTTCTGGAGTGCTAGCCGATGCAAAAGGTACTTTCATTATATCAGCATATTTATTTAACTGATCAACAGCAGCAATTCTATAATTATCAATAGTTACAAATGATACCTTCTTTCCGCTTTTCAAATGAACAGCAGCTATTTTAGGTATTGTAGTAGTTTTTCCAACGCCAGTAGGCCCAACTAAAACTATTATTTTCTTTTTAGAAGTAATTTCAATGCCGTCTAAAAGTTTAATATTATTTGAAAAGTATTCGATAACTTCTTCTTGAATAACTTCAGGCGATTGAAAAAAACGTGCATTGCTTTTAGTCAGAAGATATTCTTTCATCTCGTCAACTATAGCCTCTGGAAATTCACGCAGTCTTAAATACTTCATGCTTTCTTCGATGCCTTCATATCTATTTTTTTTGGCAAGGTTTTTCTTTCTTAATTTTTTTCTTCTTAATGCTTCTCTAGGCGTCATGCTACTGTCAGCACTTTTCACTCTATCTCTTTTATTTCTATCTTTTTTAGAATGAAGTGATTCTATATTCTCTGTTTTTCTAACTTCTCTAGTGCTTTTAGAAGATTCTTGATCATAGTCATTATTTTTTATAATACTTCTTTCTAAGTAGTCAGTAAGTTTATTTCTCTGTTTATTTTCAGTATTAGTATTTTTACTTCTTGAAGTTTCATTATTTGATGATCGAATATCCATATAATCTTTCATCATATTTTTCATTTTATCTTCAACTAGTTCAGCTACTTTTTTATCAATTTCAATTTCTTTATTTTCATCTGTTTGAGGTTTTTTCATCTCGATAGAACCAATCTTAACAGTATCATTTTCATGGAAATTTTGTTGATTATTTTGTTGCATAGAACGTTCTTTTGCTGACTGCTGCAACATTTTAGTTAATGCAACAACTCGTTCACCAATTTCTTTGCCGTCAATGGTGTCCGAATGTTTAGATAATTCTTTAGTAGTGTCAGAATTATTATTATCATCATCACGTTCTTCTTCTTTTTTTCTATTATCATAAATAGAATCGAGAAGCATAATTCGGAGTTGATGTTTTTTCTTAGCACCAATGCCTAGAATACCTTTAGTGGCAACTTCTTTACTGCCTAAAATAGTAAAATTAGTACCATATTCTATGCGTGCCGTGGCTAATGCTTCTGTCTGACTCTTTGCCTCTATAGTTCTTATATCTACCATGTTTTAATAACTCCCTAAAGCTAGATTAATATTTTAGTACTGTTCTAATACACCTATAGAAACACGATACTCTTTCTTAACAACTCCAAAAAAATTCTTTCTTAAAGAAGGTTTAATACTAATGATAAAATATCTTTCGCCATATTTACCCTTAGCTAGCTTTTCAGCATGTTCTCTGTTTTTAGCAAAAATTGTGATACGTTGCATAACAAATCTCCTTGTTTTATTAATTTATGTTTATTATAGCCAGTGACTCGACCTTATAGCCCTGTGCTACTTCTGTATTTGAAATAACTATATATTTACCGATGTTTTTAGAAATGAAATTATACATCGATCTTCTTATCGCCGAAGAAACCAAAAATACTGGTTCATACCCTTGCTCATTTACAATGCTGCTTGACTCTTTAGTTCTCTTCATCACTTGTTGCATAACATCATAACTCAATGCTATGGTTTGTGTTCCTTGAAGATCACCCGAGTCGATAAGGCTACTTGCTATATCATTTTGTAATTGTTGTGAGAAAATTATTACTTTGATACTTTTATCTGCATCAGCAATTCGCTGTGATATCTGTTGTGATAACCTGCTTCGTACAAGTTCTGTCGCCTGTTCACTTCTAACATTTCCAATAGCATCTGCCACCGCTTCAAGTATAGCTATAGAGTTTCTAATAGCAACACCCTCTTGTAACAAATTTTGAAGTATTTTCTGTATATATCCTAATGGGCTTTCTTTTGTCCCCTGAGCACTCAATACTTCACTGATTAGAGAAGGGTGAGTTTCTTTTAAGACATTCAATATATTTTGAACTTCTTCACGACCAAGTAATACATTTGCATTATTTCTTATAACTTGAGTAAGATGAGTTGCTATAACAGCAGTTGACCCAAATATCATAAAGCCTTTATTTTCAGCCTGCTCTTTTGTATCTGCATTTATCCAAAAAGCAGGTAGTCCAAATGCTGGCTCATTAGTTTTCTCACACTCCTCAGTCGGTGGCTCATTATCCATTTGATTAAAAGCTAAAAGCATAGTTGGTCTGACGAATGCCTTGGCAACTTCAGTTCCATTAATACTTATAGAATATTCTTCTTGTTCGATGATATTATTATCTGTAATTCTTATAGGTGGTACAATAATACCCATATCAAGTGCTAATTCTCGTCTAATGCTTGTTACACGGCTAAGCAAATCACCACCTTGACTTTCATCAACCAAAGGTATTAGCATAGTTCCTATAGAAAGTTCGATACGTTCAACTTTAAGAAGTGGGCTTACATCAAGAGGGCCTGTAGGTTTAGACATTTGTTCTTTACTAAGAGGTGTCCCATCTTCAGACAAACCTTCTTCTTTATTTTGTTTATTTTTAGAAAATCCTAAAAACCATAAAACTAGAGCAATGAAAAGCAATGTTATTTTAGGGAAACCCGGTAATATCATTAAGAATAGACAAAAACCAGCGGCAATATATAATACTTTTGGTTTTTCGAAAATCTGCGTTTTAAATTCAGATGAAAGATTCTGTTCACTAGTTCCACGAGTAAGTAATAAACCAGTAGCAAAACTCATGAAAAAAGAAGGTATTTGAGCTACAAGTCCATCACCAACAGTGAAACGAATATATATATTTATAGCTTGTTCAAGTGTTTCACCACGCATAAGCATACCAATAATAAGTCCGCCGACTATGTTTATTAATGTGATTATTATACTCGCAATAACGTCACCTTGTACAAATTTAGAAGCTCCGTCCATAGTTCCGTAAAAATCACTTTCACTTCGAACTTCACGTCTTTTTTTCTCAGCTTCTTTATCAGTAATAGCACCTGCTTGTAATTCACTTTCAATAGACATCATTTTTGCAGGCATACTGTCTAATGAGAAACGAGCAGCAACTTCAGCGACTCTTGTAGCACCTTTTGTTATTACTACGAATTGAACAACAATAAGAATAGTAAATATGATAATACCTACAACAAAATTACCTGCGACAACGAAGTCGGCAAATGCCATAATTACTTGTACATTAAAACCAGTACCTTGAGTAAGAATTGCTCTTGTGGTCGATACATTTAATGCAAGTCTAAAAGCAGTCATTATTAAAAGTAGAGAAGGGAAGACACTAAACTCTTTTGTATTTTTAATATTTAATACTAGTAAAAGAATAAGAAGACTTAATGTAATATTAACTATTAAAAGAAAGTCGAGTAAAAATGTCGGCAAAGGAATGATAAGCATCATTATCACTAGAACAGAAGCTATAGCGAATAATACGTCATTATGCTTACCTAAATTTTTAGGCATTTTTATAGCATTTAATATGGATTTTACAGTCGTTGTAGCCATTTAATAATTCCTCAAACTAATTGATAACATTTTTTATTTTATTTTGTTTCATACTATATATAGCACCGAGTATTCTTGATATAACAAAAAATAATTTCTCGGGTATATATTTACCAACCTCAACATTGAAATATAATTCACGTGCCAGGGGCTTGTTTTCGATAATTTGAACCCCATTTTCCTTAGCAATCTCTCTTATCTTGAAAGCGATATGATCAGCTCCCTTAGCTGTAACTGTTGGAGCCTGCATAGTCGCATTGTCATATTTTAACGCAACAGCAAAGTGAGTCGGGTTAGTGATGATGACATCGGCTTCAGGCACAGATCGAAACATATTACGATTAGCAATATTATGTGACATCTCTTGTAATTTCGCTTTAACCAAAGGGTCTCCATCCATTTCTTTAAACTCTTGTTTCATCTCAAATTTACTCATCTTTAAACTTTCAACATATTGCTTCTTTTGAAAGAAATAATCGATTATTGATATTATTGCTAAAAATATAATTACTTTAGCTACCATTTCTAAAGCAATATAAAAAAATGTAAAAGTAGCACTTGCTAGCGAGACATTACCTAGTGTAAGTATTTGTTCATATCGAGCTCTTATTGTGAAGTAGGTAATACTCGCAACAACAGTCATCTTAAACAAAATTTTAACTAAGTTCATCATGTTTTGAGCCGATAAAAAAGCTCTGTCTTTAAAATTCTTCCAAGTCGGTGCAATTCTTTTAAAGTCGAGTTTTATCTTTTTCATAGTAAATAAAAACTTAGTTTGATAAAGATTCGCACTTACTCCAACAATTAAAGCTACAAGTAAAACAATACCAGAAATTTGAGTGACTAATAATAATGCATCAAGGAATAAGTCAGGTATATTAATTATATCTATTGTTTTATCAGCATTCGAAATGCGTGAAAATATATCCTTTGTATATGTTTGTATAAGTTTAGCATAATAACTCATAAGCAATGCTAACACAGCGACAGTTGCCGCTAAAACTAAAGTCTGATTAATCTCATTCGAGTTTACAACACGGCCTTCGTCTTCTCTTGCACGGCGTTTTTTTTGCTCTGTAGGTAATTCTGTTCGGCCTTCGTCTTCAGCCGAGAAAAGTGTTAGTACATAACTTTCACCTTTTAGATTTAAAATAGTTTTAGTAATTAGATATCTAGTATTATTGTGTAAACTTAAAAAATAAAGTTTTATATGGCTGAAAAATAAAAATATTCTCATAATTTATAAAGCCCTAGTGCCTAAAAAGTTTATCAAAGTACTTATATCGCTAAACATAGTTTGTAATATAAATGCGAAATTTTTAATTAAAATTGGAGTTAATAAAAAATATGTAATCATACCTAAAGAAATCTGCATAGGAAAACCTAGCATCAAGACGTTCATTTGCGGTGCTGCTTTTGCTAACAAGCCTAAACTTATTGTAAGTAAGAATAGTGTAAATATTACAGGAAGTGCCAGTGACAATGCTACGCTAAAAAGTGAGCTCATATAATATATTACTCTTTCATAAACACCCTGTAAGCCAGAAGTGAATACTGTTTTAGAAGCCTCACTCAAAACTGGTAGAACTTTAAAGCTATAATAAATTGTCCTTATTACTAAATGTTGACCATCTATCGCAAAAAATATTAATATTGCAATTAAACTTTGAAACTGCCCCATTACAGCCACACTCGCTTGAGTAAGTGGGTCGATTGTCTCTGAAATACTGAAACCCATTTGAACTTCAAAGAAACTAGACATTACTTGGAAAGCAACAAATAAAATAGACATTAAAAAGCCTATAAATATTCCAATTAAAGCCTCATTAACTATCGATATAATATATTCAACGACAGTCGGTGCTGCTTGTACATAAGTATTCGCAACCATAGGAAACATTACAGCAGTTGTTATGAATGCTAGTGACATTTTTATTGTATTAGGAATAATATTAGATGAAAACATGGGAGCTATCGCTAAAACAGCGAATATTCTAACCATTATAAGTAAATATATTTGAAAATAATTAACAAAATTATTCACTATTTTTCTCCTTTATCTTATTTTTTCTAATACTTTATTCTATATATTATCTAGCTAAACTTGGTAAAACATTAAAAAGACTTATTGTGTAACTACTTAGATACGAAAGCATCCATGTAGCTAGGTAATAAATTATTCCAATCATCGCAAGCATTTTTGGCACGAAAGTAAGAGTCTGCTCTTGAATACTAGTAGTCGCTTGCAAAATTGATACTAGTAAACCTACAACGATAGAAACCGTAAGTACAGGCATTGCAAGTATCATAAAAGCCCACAAAGCTTGTTGGACTAAAACCGCTATTGCTGTTTGAGACATAAAAAACTCCTAAATATAATAGTATTAAACTATTTAAAACTCTCAACTATTTGTAGAATCAATAATTTCCAACCGTCAACCGAAACAAAAAGTATCAGTTTGAGCGGTAACGATATCATAACAGGGGGAAGCATTATCATACCCATAGCCATCAATATTGAAGCGACAACTAAATCTATAACAATAAACGGAACGAATAAATATATACCCATTTTGAAAGCTATTGTAAGTTCATTAATAATAAATGCTGGTATAAGAACGATAGTAGGTATTTTATCCAAGTCTGCTGCAGTTTCAATTTCTCTAAGTCTAATATTTGTATCACTTATACTTAAAAACAAATCAAGACTTTTCATACCATTTTCACCACGAAGTGTATTAAACATAAAATTGCGTACTGGTTTCATCCCAGTTGTGTAAAAATCATTAACACCCATATTTCCTTGCAAGTAGGGCTGAAGAGCTGTTTGATTAACCTCTGTAATTGTTGGCATCATTATAAAAAAAGTTAGAAAGAGCGAAAGTCCCATAATTAATGTTCGAGGCGGAGTGTCTTGTAGAGATAATGCCCTTTGTATGAAACTTAATACAATAGAAACCCTTAAAAAACTCGTAGTCATTATAATTATTGACGGTGATAATGAAAGTATAGCTAGTAAAAATATTATTTGTAGCCCCATACTCACTTCTTGAGGCGTTTGTGCTTCTTGAATATTAAGACCTATTGTAGGAATTGGTATTTGAGTTGCACCTTGAGCAAAAATACTTCCTGATGTGAATACAAGCATTAATATTAATATGTAAACAATATTTACTTTTCTAGCGATACGCATGCTTCCCCCATTATTAGTCAGAGGATAAGTTAACATATTTACAAAAAAATATCAAGCATTAATTCTAAATTATTCCGATAGATGTAGAGTATCTTCTACCTAATTACTATATTTAGTTTCTTGCTCTAAAAATATAATAATTAATCAATTTTTTTTAATATTATTCCCATAAAATAAGCATCATAGTATCTATTATTTAGGTAGAAGTAATTTTTTATTCTGCCTTCAAGTTCGAAATTAAATTTTTTATATAAAGCAATAGCTCTTTTATTATCTTCACGAACAATTAAATCTATTTTAGTTATATCATTATTTCTGGCATAATTTATAGCATTGATTATTAATGCACTACCAATACCACGTCCCCAATATTTTTTTAAGACACTGAGACCAAATTCTGCTCGATGATTAACTCTGCTAGCATTATGAGCATGCATATGACATGACGCCACAATTTCATCATTGCACAAAGCTATAAACATCACACTTTTTTTATTTTTACTAATTCCACCTAGAAGTCTCGATTTTGTATCAAGAGTAATATTCCGCTCGTTAGATGGAGCGGTGAGGTAGTCGGTTTCGTCTGATACTTTATTTACAAAGTTAATCATAATGTTAGCATCAGTTATTTTGGCTTTTCTTATTGAGACATTTAACATAAGTTGTTCAAGGTTATATTTATTTTATAAAAAAGTCAAAATTTATAATATACTATTCGAAAAGTATTTGTTTTAAACTATGTATCTGTATATAAACCAAAAATGTGAAAGTGTGCCACCAAGTACAAAAATATGAAATACATCATGAGTGAATAGTTCTATTTTTTTAGAATACTTTTTACCGAATGAATATATTAAAGCACCAATGGTGTAAAATATACCGCCCATAAAAAACCAAATTAAATTGCCAAGTCCAAATTGTGAAATAAGTGGACGCATAGCGACGACGACAACCCATCCCATGCCCAAGTATAAACCACTGCTGAATATAGCATTTTTAGTTATGCTCAAGCCTTTGTAGATAGTGCCTGCTAATGCGCAAATCCATACAAATATTAGAAGCCCATAACCGAGAACTTTGTTGTCTAACACCAAACATATAGGTGTGTAACTTGCTGCTATAAAAATATATATACTTATGTGATCAAATTTTCTAAAAATAGATTTAACTTTACCAAATGGAAAAAAGTGATAGAGCGAGCTAAAAGTATAGAGCATTATAAAACCAATATTATATACTATTACAGGCATTAAATTTGCAAATGTTTTATCATCAGTTTTTAATATCATAACTACAAGTGAAAACAGCCCAATCGCCACACCCACTGTATGAGATATTGCTGATGGAACTTCGCCTAGTTTTTTCTTTTTTACAATTTTATTTTTAATCATAAAGGTATGCTACACCTTTTTTGTAATAACGATATGACTTAAACTAACTACTTTTACAATAAATAAGTAGTTAATTCTAACTAGTAATAGAATTTTGTTATACGTTTTATACAAACAAGTTGTTTGCTAGTGTTTTTGTTAAATTTTATTATACACGAAAAAATGAATATCAAGCCCTTTAGCTCTCATTTTATTTTCATATAATGTCTGTTTATAATTTTCTAAAGTATGCACATATTTTTCATTTAATGCATTTTTAAAAATTTCTGATTCCTCAAAAATAGGGGACATTATTTCTTTGGCATAAACAGCGTCATCTGTAACGACATGCAAAATCGAATTAGGTTTAAGTATTGTGTGAACTCTTTTTAAGAAATCATGCGTAAATATTCTTCTATGTCCATGACGTTTTTTTGGCCAAGGATCTGGAAAGTTTAGATATGCTTTGTCGAAATAATATTTATCTTTTAAGAATTTATCAATAGTATCATTCGCTTCACCAAATATTATGGTAATGTTTTCTATCGATCTTTTATATGCTTTAGAAACTGCTTTTTTTGCTGCCTTGTAAGAATATTCAATTCCTACAAAGTGGACTTCTGGGCGTTCAAGTGCATGCTCAACTATAAATTTGCCATTGCCTGAGCCTATTTCGATTTCTAGATTATTACAATCTTTTAATCTTTTTTCTAATTCAATGCTAATATCACTCTCGAATGCATTTAATATATATGAGCTTAATATCTCTTCTGTAAGTAGTATATTGTTACGGATAACGAACCCCTTAATTTTTTTTATATGGTTTAGATTAATATCTAAAAAATTACTTTTCCTGCAATATTATATCTGCCGTCTGTCGAACCTTGAAAACCAAAACTGAAATAATTATACTTTATAAATGCACTATATTCAAATAAAAATAAATCTTTCGCATCATTTTCGTCTTGTGTTATATAGAACATTGGTCTTATTGCTAAATTAAATATCGAGTATTCCACTGCGAATTCGGTGCGTATATAGTGAACAACTTCTGAAGTAAATGTGTATTCTGCTAAGACATTAAACCATAATTTTTCATTTAAGAATGGTATTTTAGTTGCAGCTGATAATTGAAACAAATGTCCATTCTTTTCAGTTTTATTATCGATATCTAAAAATCTTTGTTGATTTGCATATTGATAAAGCGCTGAAACTTTAAGGTGTGATAAATTAAAACTCATAATTGCTGCCAAAGGCGAATAATCCTCTGTGAAACCTTGCGAGTAAACTAATTCATAATAATGGCTTATAAAACCAGCTCGAATACCCGGCGCATTATCGACTCTTGGCAAGTACCAGTGCGGAGTGTTTTGAGAAACTGAGTCATAATGTACTACTGAAGGCATGAGCATGAATGTTGTCGCACTCACGTCATTGACAGCCCTTGTACGCATTGAAAGTAGTATTCTTGACATTCCTATCATTTGAATACCAGCATCATAAAGATTTATTTGAGGTTTTTGTTTTTCATTTGGCTTTAAATTATCATATCTAAAGTCGGCAGTAATGAATGGGGTTATTTGTAATGCCCAAAGTGGGAAAAAAGTTTTCTCTACCGATAAATATGCATGTGGTAGTGAAACTGTTCCTCTATCAAAATTTGCCTGAATTTGCAAGTCCATGTGAACTTTTATTGTCGACAATTGATATTGCAATTCTGTTCTATTTGTATCTCTTTTTTTTTCTACTCGTTTATAATTATCATGTATGTAGTCATAATTTATAAGCTGTTTTGTCGTTCTTGCATGTTCACGACCTATGTAGGGATAAATTTTTATGAAATTATTAATAACTTGTTGGTCCTCTGTTGTATAAGGCGACTGCGAAAACAAAGTAGTTTTTAATATTAAAATGATAATAAGTATTTTTTTCATTATTTTATTATGGTTTTTTATGCCAACATTTAATTATATTATCATAATTTAAATTATTTAACAAATAATTGAGTTATATATAAGGTTATTTTGTCGGTATATATTAAGGCTAGTATAATTATTTGTTTTGACAATTCGAATATTTGTGATATAATTATTAAAAATAAATACTTTAGGGGCGATATCGTGGTAGAAAATGCATTAGTTTTAGAAAAAGAGATTAGGGCTTTAGTTGAAAAGTATAATTTATTGAAAGAAGAGAACTTACGTTTCAAAACTCAATTAGAACAAAAAACTTCAGAACTTGAGCTTTTTATCGAAGAACAAGAAGTATTAAAAAAAGAAAATAACGAATTACGTTTAAATGTTAAAAATGTCGAGGGTGTTGAATTAGAATATAGAAACCTTATCGATATGTTTAAAAATATAATTTCGACAGCTGAGCTTAGTGATGTTCCAAGTCGACAGATTGTTGAAAATAATAGTGACAATAAATCGAATAATGAAGTTTGTATCGATAAAAATAATAGTGACAATAAATCGAACAATGAAGTTTGTGTCGATAAAAATAATAGCGACAATAAATCGAACAATGAAGTTTGTATCGATAAAAATAATAGC
>CAMQVF010000013.1 GCA_947038115.1 uncultured Spirochaetia bacterium | reverse complement strand
ACTATGTCTTTTAAGCTCTTCTACAATACCCACCAAACTTTGATTGATTACCATTGTCGGCCCACCAGACTGACCTATAACAGCATTACCTTTTGCTACAGCCATAATTTTAGTCCCCCTTAAAGTACTAAGACAGCAAACTTTTGCTAATTATACAATAATAAATATATTTTTACAATAAAAATTAAAAAATATTAACGTCGGTTTAATATCTTATTATAAGTGCTTGATTTTTTTTCAATTGAAGACTATAATCAAACATCAAATTTTGGTTATTCTTATGACTTTTCAAAGGTAGTAAAAAAAAATGGATATTAATAAAAGCACACAAAGCAAAATAAGTTTGACAATAGAATTAATAATGACGGCTATTTTTCGCCATAAAGTTATAATAATAGCTAGTTTTGCATTTATAGTTGCAATAGTTGCTGCAATAGGCATATTTCAAATAAGCATCGAAAGTGCCGACAAAACTACAAACAAAGACTTTCAAGAAGCTTTGTATAATTATGAACTTCTAGCGAGAATGGATGCTTCAAATCCACAAACAACACAAATTGTTATCGATGTAATATCTCGATTAAAAAAAGTTGAGAAAGATGCTAAATCTAAAGACTTGAAACTTAGAGCAAGCTATGCATTAGCGAATGTTTATTATGACATCAAAAATTATATTGAAGCTGAAAAGTATTACAAAAATGTTACAGATAATCGCAAATTTTACTTGGCTGAAAATGCAATGTTTAATCTAGCAAGCACTTTCGTTCAACAAAAAAAATATGATGACGCTGTTACCACATTAGAAAATTTAAAGCAATATTATAACAAGGGCTTTTTAAGTCCAGAGGCTACTTTACTTCTAGCTGATATTTATATTTTACAAAACAAAAGATCAGAAGCCTTAAGTGCACTTAAAAACTGGATTCAAAACAATGAAGATAATCAAGTTTATGGCGAGTTAATGATCGAAACTGTTGCACTCATCGAAAATAATATTTACTAGACTTTAGTTTTTATATATCTATCTTCATTTTTGAAAGTTAATTTATTTTTTAAGAATATTAAAATTTTGGGAGTATTATTTTGAATGTAAACACACCGTTGATTGTGCAAGGTGATGGAACCATACTTTTAGATGTGAAGGCTAATGACTTTGATGAAATTCGAACTTTCATGCTTGCATTCGCCGAGCTCATTAAAAGCCCTGAATATATACACACCTATAAAATAACTTCGGTTTCACTTTGGAATGCGGCGAGCCTTAAATATGAAGCTCAAACAATTATAGACTTTTTAATAAAATACTCTTCATACGAAGTGCCTAAAAATATTATTTATCAAATAACTGATAGCATTCAAAAATATGGTCGTGTGAAAATTATAAAAGAAAATGATAAATTCTTTCTTACAAGCGAAGACAGTTCAATAATCACTGAAGTCGCTCATTACAAACATACTGAAAAATATATAAAAGATGTTTTAAGCAATAATAAAATCGAAATTGATGGCGCTTACAGAGGGCATATTAAATTAGCTTTAATTAATTTAGGCTACCCAGTCGAAGATTTGGCTGGCTATAAAGAAGGAATACCATTTCATTTTAACTTCCGAGAAGTGATGAAGTCGAATGGCAAACCTTTTAATGTTCGGGAATATCAAAAAGATGCCATTGATGTTTATTATGCTGAAGGTCGCTCTGAAGGCGGAGCAGGCGTAGTAACATTGCCATGTGGATCGGGCAAAACCATTGTAGGAATTACTGCGATGGAGCGAATGCAAACTCATACATTAATAATAACCACGGGTGTTACTGCTTGTCGTCAGTGGAAACAAGAAATACTCGATAAAACTGATATAAAAGAAGAAGATATCGGCGAATATAATGGTGCGACAAAAGAAATTAAACCTATAACTATAGCGACATATAAAATTCTAACATATCGAAAAGATAAACAATCGCCATTTTTGCACTTCCATTTATTTTTCGAGAAAAGCTGGGGACTCGTTATATATGATGAAGTTCACCTTTTGCCAGCACCGATAATTAAACTCACAAGCGAGATTCAAAGCATGAGACGTTTGGGGCTTACGGCGACTTTGGTGCGTGAAGATGGGCTTGAAAAAGATGTTTTTTGTTTGATAGGCCCTAAAAAATTCGATATGCCTTGGCGTGATTTGGAAAAAAAGAATTTTATAGCGACAGCCTATTGTTATGATGTGCGTATTCCATTAGATCCTAGTCATAGAAATGATTATGTAATATCTACCGATAGAACTAAATTTCGAATTGCTAGTGAAAATGTATTAAAATATGAAGTTGTAATAAAATTACTCGAGCAAGTTAAAGATAAAAATGTTCTTATTATAGGACAATATTTATCGCAACTCGACGAGATGAATAAAAAAACTGGCTTCACAATTATAACTGGAAAAACGCCTCAAGCTGAAAGAGATATTATCTACGGCAAATTTAAGGCGGGTGAAATAAAAACACTTATTGTAAGTAAAGTTGCTAATTTCGCCATTGACCTACCCGATGCTGAAGTTTTAATACAAATATCAGGCACATTCGGCTCGAGACAAGAGGAAGCACAAAGGCTTGGGAGAATTCTCCGTCCTAAATCGGGCTCTAATAGAAGTTTTTTCTTTTCAATTATCACAAGCGACACCAAAGAAGAAGACTTCGGCCATAAAAGACAATTATTTCTCACGGAACAAGGCTATCATTACGAAATTGTCGACAGAGAAACACTTTATAAACTTGAATTTAATTAGGGAATAATATAGATTATGAAAAACAGAGATTATATAAAAACAATTTTTGAAAAATCTCTCTATTGCTTGACATCTGAAGAGCATTCTAATAATAGAAGCAATATTGAAGTTGTACAAAATATGCTTGACGGCGGTGTTAGCATTATTCAATATAGAGAAAAAAATAAATCTATGATTGAAAAATATAAAGAATGCCAAAAAATAAGAGAAATTACTAAAAAATATAAAGCAATTTTTATAGTTAATGATAATATTGATTTAGCCATAATAGTTGGAGCTGACGGAATTCATATCGGTCAAGATGATTTGCCGATTAATGAAGTGAGACGTCTTGTCGGCGATGACATGATTATTGGACTTTCTACTCATAGTAAAGAGCAGGCAGAAAATGCTTTTAATAGTGAGGCTGATTATATTGGTGTAGGCCCTATTTTTAAGACTTACACAAAAAAAGATGTATGCGACGCCGTGGGTTTTGATTATCTCGATTATGTTGTGAAAAATATCGACATGCCTTTTGTTGCTATTGGCGGCATAAAAAAGCATAATATCGATGAGGTTTTGAATCATAAGGCTATGTGTGTTGCGATGGTTACTGAAATTGTTGGAAGTGATGATATAAAAAATGCTTCAAAGTATTTTATAAATCATATAAAAAATTATAACTTATAAAAAAAGAGGAAAGAATTGATTAAACTTGTTGTCTGCGACTTAGACGGAACTCTAATTGATAGAGATGAAATTATTCACGAAAAAATTCTAAGCAAAATAAAAGAACTTGAAAAAAATAATATATTATTCACTATAGCAACTGGCCGATCAAATTTTATGACTCATGAATTTGTGAAAGGGCTTGATATCAAAATTCCATATATCACAAATAACGGCGCTGTAGTTTCACTTAACGACAAAGATATTGTAAGACATACGATTAATATAAAAAATATAAAAGACGTGTTGCTAAAATGTCATGAAATGGGGATTACTGTAATTTACTCGCTTCACGGCTATGAATACACGCTCGAAGAAACTGAATGGATTACAAAAGAAGGCAATGCTTATGGCAATAAAATAAAAAAGCGTTTTCCTACAGATGAAGAATGGAATGGTTTGGAAGTTGAGAAAATTTCTATTTTAGATCATAAAAAAGAAAATAGAATTAATTTTATAGTAACTGATAAAGATATGATAAAATATACATCGATGACAGAATATAATCCAAATTCTTTTGAGATTGTCGCTAAAAATGTAGATAAATCATCGGGTATAAATTACTTAATGAATTATTTTAACATTAAAAAGCATGAAGTTTTAACTATTGGAAATCATAAAAACGATATAGGAATGATAAAAAGCGTTTATTATGGGGTGAGTGTCTCTGAAGGACATGACGACTTGAAAAAAGTAGCGCTCATCACAACCGAAAAAGACTGCACCGACGGCGTAATTGAAGCCATAGACAGGTTATGTTTTAATCGCTAAACTTCCGACACTCTAATGTATTTGATAAAAACTTTTTAAGGCTTTCAGTTTTTGGAGAGTCAAATATTTCTAATGGGCTGCCCTGCTCTACAACTTTGCCTTCTTCTAAATAAAGAATATAATCAGATACACTTCTAGCAAAACACATTTCATGAGTAACCACAACTAAATTAACACCAGAATTTTTAAGCGTTTTTATCGTATTCAAAACTTCAACAGTAAGCTCAGGGTCAAGCGCCGACGAAGGCTCATCAAAAAATAATAATTCAGGCTTATAAGACATTGCACGAACTATTGCAAGCCGTTGTTGCTGACCACCACTCAAAGCTATTGGAAGTTTATCTTTATGCTCATACAATTGAAACTGTGTGAGCAATTCAAAAGCCCTATCATTAGCCTCTTTTTTGCTATAATTATGCACTTTCTCAAGAACTAATGTGATATTTTTTATTGCCGTAAGATGCGGAAATAAATTATAAGACTGAAATACTATGCCTATTTGTTTTCTATATTCTATTAAAAACTTCTCATCATTTTTGAGAATATGTTCATTAATTTGAATATCACCACTAGTCGACTCTTTATAGCCTGAAAGCAAATAAAGCAGTGTTGATTTTCCACCACCAGAAGGCCCAATTATCGTTACGACATTCTTATTTTTTATATCTAAGCTAATATTATTTAGTACATTAACATCACCAAATGTCTTCACAACATTATTAAGTTTAAGTATCATATAAAAACCTCGCTTCTAAATATTTACTTAAACGTGAAATAAAGAAAGTCAAAATTAAATATCCAAGCCCAAGTAAAATATAGCCTTCAGTAAAGTTGAAATTAATGGCTGCCACGTTTTGCACCGACAAAGTAAACTCGCTTAATGCTATAATCGAAAGCAAGGAAGAATCTTTTATAAGTGAAACAAATTGCCCAGAAAGTGGCGGTAATATTCGTCTGATGACCTGCGGAAAAATAATATATATATAAGTTTGACGTACAGTAAATGAAAGTGACCTTGCCGTTTCAAGCTGGGTTTTCGATATACTTTCAATGCCCGACCTTATGATTTCTGAAATATACGCACCTTCAAATATCGAAAGAATTAAAACTCCCGCAATGAATTTATTATTTAGCTGAAAGAAAACTCCTATAAAATAATAAATAGCAATTATTTGAACCAAAAGAGGAGTGCCTCTTACAATATCGACGTAAAATTTTCCGATATAATGCAATATCTGAATTTTCGAAATCTGTGACATAGCCCCAAGTAGTCCAAGTAATAAACTGCCCAAAAGTGCCGCTAATGATATATATATCGTGAGCATGAAGCCCGATATTATGCTATTTTTATATTCATACAATTTGTATATATTTTCTAAAAAACGTCCAATCACCGTTTCGTCTTCTAAAATATTCAAAGCCATAATATGATTATATGAAAATATGAGCATTAATGTGAACAAAATTATAACAATGAGATAATTTATCGCAGAGACATATAAAGGTTTGCTCGCATCATTTTTAGTATAGAAAATATCTATAATTTTTTTCATGAATACACACCTTTTAGGAATTATTTAATAAAAAATGGAATTCCTAATTCATTAAAATAAGCACGGACATCAGCAAAATGCTTGTTTATACTTTCATTTTTAGCTTCACTTTCATTATAACTTGCCAAAAACATATTTATTTGTTCTTTAAGTTCAGTATCATTTCTTCTAATTCCAATACCCCACATAGTACTTTCATTATTATCCGCAGGCAAAAGAGCAACTCTAGTATTATTTGGATATTCTAAATGATTTTTGTAGACACTATAAACATCATAAATAAATACATCTGCCTTGCCTTGAGCTACTTCCAAAACCGCCTCAGAATCTTTTTCAAATGGTAAAATTTGTGCATTCTTAAAATTATCTTCAGCATAAATCTGACCGATTGTGCCTTTTTTTACAGCGATTTTCACGCCATCATTATTTAAATCTTTATGGCTCATCACAGCTGAATTCGTATATATTAGAAGCGATAAATAACCAGAACCATAAGGATCAGAAAAATCCATTTGTTTTTTTCTAGGCTCAGTTATAGATAAAGAAGAAATAATAACATCAATTTTCCTAGAAGTTAAAGCGGGAATAAGCCCAGAATAAGCAATCTCTTCTATTCTAACTTTTTTACCCAAATACTCACCCAAAGCATCAGCAATATCAACACTAATTCCATAAGGCTTGCCATTTTTATCTATTGTCTCAAATGGAGGAAACTGCAATTCCATGCCAACGATAATCTCATCTTTATTTAAAGTGCTTTTATTCGCATTAGATTCTTTCGAACAAGAAATCAAAACTAGTAACAGAATAAACATAAATATTTTTTTCATAATTTATACCTCCTAATTTAGTTTTCAAATTAAGTAGAAACATATTTAACAATGCCTATACTAATAAATACCCCCCTAAAATTAAGAGGGGTTTTCAACTATTTCATTAAATTTTTATAAAATCAAATTTATTTTAAGTAAGCAGGATATTCAGTAGCAATTCCCGGCGGCGTTGTCTCTGGGCTTGACCAACTAGTAGCCGTCCATGTTATTTTTCCATCAACAACAACACCCCCATTCGATGCATGGTCATCAATCCAAACGCCCCAGAAAGCATAACTCCATGGGCTCCATTTATAACTATATACAGCATATCTGCCTTCATCACGCCAAGTCAGATTATACGTTTTTCCATTACTAAGTCTAATACTTTTTCCATCATTTGAAAATGTATATGTATAACCTGCACCTTGAAAAACTTTTCCTTTAACTCTATCTGGAAATTTAGGCTCTGCATCCGTAAAATCTATTCTACCAGGAGTTGAATAATATTGAAGATGCAACTCTTTAGATGACTCTTTGAGTGTTATCGATATCGGAGTATATGAGTATTTACTTTTATATTTAGCCAAAGTGCCAGAAATAGTCGCAACATGCTGATAAGTACTATCAATAACAACTTTACCTGTTCGCCACTCTTCTCTTTTTACTGTAAGCGTTTTGCCGTCCATAGAAAAAGAATAAGAATGCAACCATTCAGATTTTCCTTGCTTCATCGTTCTATATACAAATTCTTTCGATTTAACATTATCTCTAAAAACATCCCCAGTACTAACTGCTGCAAGAGTATAATAAGGAGAACGTCCAGTTTTTCCATATGTGGCAACTTCTCTGTCGGGAGAGCCTATAATCGGGTTATAATCGCTACGACCCATAGCATCAGTATACCATTTATAAAGCTCAACTTTACCATTCTTGTCGACAATACCAACAGGGTCATATTCATAAAATTTATATTTACCATTTTGAACTTTCGTATCAACAGCACCCCAAGCAGTAGGGACTTGCTGCCCCAAAACACTAGTGAAACGTATCGGTAGTGAGAAAGAGAAAACAAGTTTTGTATAAGTGTCTACGGCTACAAGCATATTATCAAGCCCTTGTATGCCTCCACCTTTTCCTGTAAATCTATAGAAATAAAATCGCTTAACTCGATCGCCATGTGCACCTGTATTATAAGAACTATTTGGCGAGAATACTGGATTTAACCCTTTATATAAGTAGTAATGCATCGCTGTTATAGAATGCCCACCACCCGAACTATTAGGACCGCCTTTGCTAAATTCTTTTTTAGTGGGATTGGCTGAGTTCCATCCACCTTTTGCAAAAGCATATGAAGGTGTGTTATTGCCAGAAAAAGTGGCTCTCATTTCAAGATTATCAAATTCGGTAGACTTAAAGTGTCTGTTAGGATCAGAATTCTCAGCAAATAGAAAAGGATCATTATCAGGGTCAACTGGCAACCCAACATCTGGATTATCTGGTTCAGTTACGCCACCGTCTTCACCACCACCAGTCGAATTTTGTTTTTTATTATAAAGCCTTGGATCAAAACCTGACCCACCGCAAGCAGAAATCAAAAGTATAATTGCAAAAAACATTGTAAATGATAAATATCTATGTTTAAACATAATTAGTCTGTCCTCCTAAACAAATTCAAATACTACTTTAAAATTAGATAAGTAGCATATCACTCAAACCATAGGTTAATATATTATCGTAATAAAGTCAACCAATTTTCGAGTACTACACTATATATAGTTTTACAAATAGTTCATAAAAGATTTTCGAATATTAAAATATTATACTAAATGTTTAATGAATAATAAAATATTTTCTATTCTACTATTAAAAATAGTTTCTTTTAAGGAATTTAGAATTATTAGATATTGACTTTAAAGTAATTTAATGCTTTCATTATAATAGTTGAAAATAAAATTATTATAGGAGTTTAATATGCCTAGTTTTGCTAACCCTTTTAATGCAAATGTAGACAGAAAGATATCAAAAGAAGAGCTTGTGCAAGCAATCAGATTAGATATCGCAGGCGAGCTTGAAGCTATTTATTTGTATGACGCTCATATTATGGCTACAGATGATCTATTGGCAAAGGCTGTTTTATCTGATATTCGTGATGAAGAGAAAGCTCATATGGGTGAACTTATGGCACTTTTAAGACATCTTGATCCTAAAGAAGCAGAAATGTTCGCAAGTGGTGAGAGTGAAGTTAAAGAGATGATGGAAGAATTAGGTATTAAAGAACCAAATTTATATGAAGAACATATGCCTTCTCTTACAGTTGGAAGCCTCAAAAAGTAAATTAAAGGAGTTTAATTATGGATTATTTAGCTCGTGATGGCTCACCTTTCGAGGGTGATTTTTGGTCAAAAATAGATAAAGTTGTGGTAGATACTGCCGCAAGAACACTTACAGGAAGAAAATTTTTATCGATTTACGGTCCACTTGGTGCAGGTGCTACAAGTGTTCAATGTGATAAATTCGATAAAGAAGAGACTTTTGAGAATGGAATTGTAAAAACTACTGGTAGAGTATTTTATGAACTTCCTCAAATTTATCAAGACTTCGACATTTTATGGAGAGATATTGAAAATAATATTAGAAGTGGAATGCCACTTGACTTTTCTTCTGTCGCAGGTGCTGCTCAAAATTTAGCTAAAAAAGAAGATTCTTTAATTTTCTTTGGTAGCGAAACTGTTAAATGTAAAGGTTTAATGAATACTCCCGGTGTTCAAAACCTTAAAATAGCTGACTGGTCGAAAGATGAAAATTCTTTTGCTGACATAGTTAAAGCTATAAATATGATTAGAGAAAAAGATGTTATTGGTGATTCTGTTTTGGTTTTAAGCAATAATCTTTATCTTGACTTGCAAAGAATACAAGCAGGAACTGGCATGACAGAATATAGTAGAATATCTAAAATGCTTAATGGTGTTTACAGATCTTCTTTAATTCCTGCTGGCAAGGGTATGTTAATATGTCCTGAATTCCAATATATGGATTTAGCTATTGGTATCGATATGGTTGCCGCTTATCTTGAACAAAAAGATTTGAACCATTCATTTAGATTAATCGAAACTGTATTGCCTCGTGTAAAAAATAGCGACGCGATTGTTGTTTTCGGATAGTTCGCAAATATTTAATTTTTGTATTAAAGGCAGAGTATTTTTATATGCTCTGTCTTTTTCTGTTTTAAAATTTAAAGCTTCAAATACACTTCATTAATTATCAAAATAAAAAAAATTAAATAAAGTATTTACAAATCGAGATACATAACTATACTAGTGTGTAGAATAATTTAATCTTTAGGAGGATTTATTTTATGGAAAAAGTTAAAAAGAATTATATTAAAAAGTTCTTAACGACTATTGAGTATGTTGGTAATAAACTGCCCCATCCAGTAACTATATTTATTATACTTTCAGTTGTAATAATGATAGTTTCTGAAATAGCCTACAGAATGGGATTATCAATTGAATACCTCGGTGTCAAAGATGGCAAGTCGGCTATGGTTACTGTTAAAGCACTATCTCTTTTAAATGCAGACGGCATAAAGGTAATGTTTTCAAAAGCAGTTACAAACTTCACAAGCTTCCCACCTCTGGGCACAGTTTTAGTTGCTATGCTAGGAATTGGAGTGGCTGATGCGACTGGCTTCATAGGGTCTGCTCTTAAAAGTCTAGTATTAAAAACTCCTAAAGGACTTATAAGTGCTGTAGTTGTTTTTGCGGGTATTATGTCGAATATCGCTTCAGATGTTGGATATGTTATTTTAATACCTTTAAGTGCTATGATGTTTTTAAGTATGGGCAGACACCCACTAGCAGGACTTGCTGCAGCATTTGCTGGAGTTTCTGGCGGATTTAGTGCGAACCTATTAATTGGTACACTTGATCCATTGCTTTCAGGAATTTCAACTTCAGCTGCACAAATAATAGACCCTAGCTATGTTGTAATACCTACAACTAATATTTATTTCTTAGCAGCTTCAGTACCTTTTCTTACAGTTATGGGTGCTTTAATTACAGATAAGCTAGTTGAGCCAGTGCTCGGGCCTTATAGAGGGGTTAGAGCCGAGGCTGGTATGGAAGTTACTGCATTAGAAAAAAAGGCACTTAATGCTTCATATATATCTGCATTAATATACTTAATAATTATGGCTTTTTTAGTAGTTCCTTCTAATGGAGCTTTAAGAGGCCCTAATGGAGAATTTCTAAAATCACCATTCATACAATCGATAGTGCCTGTTATGGCATTATTCTTCTTCATTCCTGGTGTTGTATATGGAATTGTAGCGAAAAAACTTAAAAACGATTCAGATGTTATTCATGCTATGAGTAAATCAATAGCGACTATGGGTACTTATATCGTTTTAGCATTCTTTGCTTCTCAATTCATTTATTATTTCTCTTACACAAAATTAGGTACTATTTTAGCTGTAAGTGGTGCTAACTTCTTAGAGTCTACTGGATTTACAGGAATTACACTGATAATATCATTTGTAATACTCACTTGTTTAGTAAATCTTTTCATGGGGTCAGCATCAGCGAAATGGGCTATTATGGCACCAATTTTCATACCTATGCTTATGCAGATAGGATATACTCCTGACTTTGTTCAGTTGGCATATAGAATCGGCGACTCAAGCACAAACATCATAAGTCCGCTTATGTCTTATTTCGCCATGATTATTGCATTCGCTCAAAAGTATGACGTTGAAGGTGAAGAACCCTCTGGGCTTGGTACAATTATATCGATGATGTTACCATACTCAATAATATTCTTAGTATTCTGGTCGATACTATTAATTATATGGTTCACACTAGGGCTACCTATTGGAATCGGTGGAACTATAAGACTATAATTTCACTATAAAAAAATTAAACAAAGAGACCTTAAGTTATAAATGCTTAGGGTCTTTTTTGTTTTAAATTACATAAAATTATGTTTATACATATTAAAATCTATCCGAAAATTTAATTAGCTAGCGACAATTTATAAATTACAAAAATATAAAAAAAAGGATATAAAAAATGAAAAACAATACTACTATTAAGAATATAAAGAAAATTGAAAAACTAATTAAAAAACTTAATTTAGCTTGAAATAACTTGTTCTTAAAACAAAATTATGAATATTAAATACGCTATAGAGAAAGCTTCTGAAATGCTTAAATGTCTCGAACTTGGATATAAAAATACTTTGCTTGAATCGCATATACTTTTATGTCATGTTCTTAATATCACTCGAGTTGACATCATAACTAAAGAAAATAGTTTGATAGACGACGATGACCTTAAGCTATTTTTCGATTTATGTCTTAAACGTAGCAAGCATGAGCCTATAGCGTACTTAATAAATAAAAAAGAGTTCTATGGCGAGAACTTTTATGTTGACGAAAATGTCTTAATACCTCGACCTGAAACTGAAGAGCTAATTGATATCGCCTTGAATTTTATAAAGTCAAATAAAAATATTAAAGTCATCGATGTGGGATGTGGCAGTGGAGTCATCGCCGTAATATTAAAAAAAATATTTCCATTAATTGAAATGTCAGCACTAGATATTAGCGAAAATGCATTAAATGTTTCAAAAAAAAATGCTAAGAATATATTAAAAAACGACAATGACATACACTTTATTTTAAGCGATGCAATAGATTTTAACAATAGCGAAAAATATGACATTATAATTTCAAACCCACCCTATGTGCCTTTAAGCGAAAAAAATCAACTCTCAAAAGACTTAACATACGAACCCCAAAATGCATTATTTGCAGGGCTTGATGGGCTCAATTTTTACACGCAATTTTTACAGAAAATACCAAATATACTTAAACAAAATGGTGCATTCTTTTTTGAGATTGGATATAATCAAGGGCAAAGCATTTTAGATATATGTAAAAAAAATAATATAAATAATGCCTATATAAAAAATGATATGAGCAATAATAATAGATTTTTAATTTGTGAGAATTACGAGAATAATTAATGGAGTTATAATATGAAAATTTTTATCAGTGCCGACATCGAAGGCGTCTCGACTACAAGCGAATGGAGCGAATGCACATCGGGTAATCACCTATATAATGTAAATGCATTACAAATGACTAAAGAAGTTCTTGCCTGTTGCGAGGGTGCTATTGAGGCTGGAGCTACAGAAATTGTTGTAAAAGATGCACATGCTGGAGCAAACAACATCGACATCACAATGCTACCCGACTGCGTGAAAGTTAATAGAAAATGGAGTGGACATCCCTATTCAATGGTTGACACTCTAGACAAAAGCTTTGATGCTCTCATGTTCATAGGCTATCACAGTGCGGCATCACAAGGCTTTAACCCGTTGTCGCATACAATGAGTTCGAAAAATATTTTCTATATAAAAATTAATGATGAAATTGCAAGTGAATTTACTATCAATAGTTATACTGGTGCTTTAGAAAATGTGCCATCGGTTTTTTTAACTGGCGACTTGGGGCTTTGCGAATATTCTGCATCGATGAACCCAAGGCATCCAAACTTAACCACAGTTGCGACAAAAGAAGGCAAAGGTGCATCAACCACAAATTATTCACCAAACTGGGTGCTAAGTCAAATTAAAGAAAAAAGTAAACAAGCACTTCAAGTCGATTTTAAAAAGTCTGTTTTAGAACTACCAAAAAAATTCAAAGTCGAAATATGTTATAAAGAACATACTCAAGCATTCAAAATGTCGTTCTTTCCAAATGTTAAATTGATAAACGATAACACATTGCTTTTCGAAAGTAATGACTACTTTGAAGTGTTGCGAGTATTAAAGTTTGTTTTATAATTAGTAAAAGTATATATTAAGGAATTTTTATGAGCCTAAGTTTAGAAGAAGCAAAAACGCAAATTGATAAATTAACGAAAACAATTAATCATCACAATGAATTATATTACACAAAAGATAGCCCAGAAATTGAGGACTATGAATACGACATGCTTTTTCGTGAGCTTGAAGGTTTAGAAAATGAGTATCCAAATCTTAAACAAACTGACAGCCCCACTCTACGTGTTGGTTTTAATACTTTAGAAAAGTTTGAAAAATTTGAGCATCCAATAGCAATGTATTCGCTTTCAAATGTGATGAATGAGACTGAATTTTTCGACTTTCATAATCGTATGATTAAAGAACTAAACACGACTGATATTAAATATACCACTGAAAATAAATTTGATGGACTAGCTCTAGAACTAATTTATGAGAATGGATCTTTAATTGTCGCAAGCACAAGAGGTGACGGGAATATCGGTGAGAATGTTACGAATAATGTTCTTGTTATAAATAATATACCTAAAAAAATTAAAGAAACTAAAAAACTTATTGTTCGTGGAGAAGTTTTAATCACGAAAAAAGATTTCAATATATTAAATCAAGAACGCATCGAAAATGAGGAAGCTCTGTTTGCAAACCCAAGAAATGCCGCAAGTGGAGGACTTCGTCAGCTTGATAATCGTGAAAGTAAAAAAAGAAGACTTAAATTTTTTGCCTATCAAATTGCTAATTATAATGATTTTTCAATTTCAACAGAAGCGAATATTATGTCATTTCTAAAGTCATTAGGTTTTACAGTTGAGGGAGTTACTGAAAATATTTACAGCGATGAAGTGATAAAAAAATATAATGAAATATCAATTGCAAGACAAAACCTCGACTATGAAATTGACGGGCTTGTCATAAAAATTGACAGAGTCGACTATCAAGAAAAACTAGGATTTCTATCAAGAGCTCCACGTTTTGCATGTGCTTTCAAGTTTAAACCTGCAGAGTCACAAAGCATTCTTAAATCGATAGAGATTCAAGTTGGACGAACTGGGGCATTGACGCCTGTGGCTAAGGTTGAACCTGTTTACGTGGCAGGAGTAATGGTCTCGAGTGTGACACTACATAATCCGCAAGAAATAATCTCTAAAGATATTCGAATTGGCGACACTGTAATGATTATTAGATCAGGCGACGTAATACCGAAAATCACAAGAGTAATAAAAGAAAAACGCCCTAGCGACTCAATTGCTTTTCAATTCCCTACAAAATGTCCAGCATGCGGTGGCGAAACTGCTATAACCGATGGCGACATCATTGTTCGTTGTATAAATGATGAATGCCCAATAAAAATTACTCGTTATATCGAATATTTTGTATCAAAACCAGCCATGAATATGGAGGGCTTGGGCAAAGAATGGATTAACACTTTCACATCAAGCGGATTAGTTAAAGAGCCTGCTGATGTTTATAAAATAACTGCTAGTGATTTAGAAAAATATGATAGAATGGGTGAAAAATTAAGCGACAAAATGCTTTCATCAATAGAAAAAAGTAAAAATCCTTCACTAAAAAAATTCATCTACTCACTAGGCATTAGACAAGTTGGTGAGAACACTTCCGATATTTTGGCGAATTATTTTAAATCTATAGATAATTTTATTAATCTTAAAAAAGACGACTTGATGAGTCTCGAAAACATTGGCGATATTAGTGCGAACAGTATTTATGAATTTGTGAAAAATGAAAAGACAAGAAGTATAATATTAAATTTGCTCGAAGTTGGTGTAATTCCAATATACGAAGCAAAAACAATAATCGAAAGTGCTATCACTGGTAAAAATGTGGTAATTACTGGCAGTATTGAAGGCTATTCACGTAGTTCGGCAAAAGATATGGCACAGAAATTGGGTGCGAATGTGCATTCATCAGTCGGCAAGTCTACAGATATTTTAATTGTGGGCGAAGGTGGTGGTGGTAAAATTAAAAAAGCTGAAGAATTAGGTGTTAGCATTATGACTGGAGAAGAATTTAAAGCCTTGTTATAGATAAAAATTATATAAATTTTGTTTTATATATTGACTTATGAAATCTATCAGACTATATTTATATTACAGATTTTATAATCCGATAATGTGCAGATACTTATTAGCTAAGCTTTAGGAGAATTAGTGGATAACAATGATATAATCTCAAACCCAGAAACGCAACTAAACTCTTTTGTAAGCGTATTAAAAAAGATAAATTCAGGTGATAACTTTGAAGATATACTTGTAAATATAGTTACTGAAATTAAAAATATAATGAGCGTCGAAGCTATAGCGCTTTTTATAATCAATTCAGACACAAAAGAACTTAAACATCATATATCTATTGGCAGTATTGCTGAATGCATTTATGACGTTACTATTGAAAACATTGCACCATTGTCGGTGAGAGCTTCAAAAATATCTTCACCACTTTACTCTAATAATCCTGATGAAGATTCTATGTTTATACCTTTTGAGGACGCTTTGGGCAAAGAATTAAAAAATATATTATTCATGCCAATTCATTCAAATTCTAAAAACATAGCGTCATTATTTCTTATCAATAAAACAGACAGACGGTTTCAAGAAGAAGATGCTGATATAATGAAAAACTTTGCCGACTTTATATCGATTGTACTTATAAATAAAATGATCTATGAAGAGTCGCAGTTTAAGGCCTATGAAGTTGGCGCTTTATATCAAATATCAATGGCTATAAATAAATTCGAAACTGTCGAAGAAGTGTTAAAAGAAAATTTAAGCGTAATATCTGAAGCCTTTGAAGCACATAGAACATCTATTATCATTAAAGAAAATGACGTCTTCAAATTTATAGCAGGCGTTGGAATTGATGAAGACGTATTAAAAAATGGCGTTATCACAGTTATTGGAAACCCCCTTGAAGAAATTATAAAAATGAACCATGGGATTTGCGCCCAAAATGTAAATAAAGATAAAAGATATCGACCGAATAAAGATTTGAGATATAAAACTTCAAGCTTCATCGCTGCCCCACTTCATGATAAAAATGAGATTATAGGTTTTGTGTGTGCGACTGAAAGAAATGAAAATAAGACATTTAAATTAAGCGATTTGCAATTATTAGAAATGCTCGCTCAACAAATAGGTGATAATTATATTCACTTTAAATTGCTAAAAGAGGCTAAGCTAAAAGAGAAATTGGCAGCAGAAGTCGAAATGACTGGGTTTATGCAACAAAGTATTTTACCAACCGATTTTTCATTTGCAGATGCCTTCGATATTTTCGCTAGAAGTATTCCAAGTGAGAATGTTGGCGGTGATTTCTATGACTTCATAAAAATTACAGAGTCGAAATATGCATTGGTTATCGCCGATGTCTCTGGCAAGGGCTTAAGAGCTGGGCTTTTTATGGCTATGTGTAGAAGCATTATTCGAGTCTATGCCTTGGAAAATAAAACACCTGCGAATATTCTCAAAAAAACTAATAAGCATTTATATCAAGATTCAAAATCTGGAATGTTTGTTACAGTTTTTATTGCGATAGTCGACACTTCAAAAAAGGAAATAAAATATTCCAATGCTGGTCATTTGAATCAATTTTTAATAAAAAGCGATGATAATAATAAAATATCTTTAGAAACTTTACATACTCAAGGACGACCTTTAGGCGTTTTAGAAGATGAGAGCTATACAAATAGTAAAATAAATTATGATATAAATGATAAAATATTACTTTTCACCGATGGAATTACTGAGACATTCAATGAGGAAAGTGAGGAATATGGCGAAGAACGTCTAGTCGAATTTATTTCTAGCAAACATTTTGAAAACTCAATTGATACTTGTAATTCAATAGTAGACGACACCATTACTTTTCGAAAAGAGGCCGCACAATTTGATGATACAACAATTATAGTCGCTAAAATGCTTAAATAAAAAGTGGAAAACCTAAAACTCTCTGTGCATTCTCAAGCGATTTTTTAAGCACACTTTCAACTGGCTCATTTCGACACTCAGCGACAACCTCGGCAATATATGGGATGAATGAAGGCTCATTTCTTCTGCCACGTAATTTTTGAGGCGTTAGATAAGGCGAATCGGTTTCAAGTGTAAACATATCACTTGGCACATATTTACAAGCTTCTCTTATAAAATCATTTTTTTCATAGGTAACAACGCCTGAAAAAGATAAAATATATCCCAAGTCGAGAGCTCTTTTAGCTTCTTCCATACCGCCACTAAAACAATGAAATATTCCTTTTTTAGGATTTTCATTTTCTCTTAAAACGGTAAATGTGTCATTGAAAGCTTCTCGAGAATGTATGACAATTGGAAGGTCAGTCTCTTTAGCGACATTGATTAATTCGGCAAAAAACTTTCTTTGTGCAGGTTTATTTGTTTTGTCATGAGCATAATCAAGCCCAATCTCACCCACGGCAAATATACGCTTTTTACTTTCATTCAAAGTTTCTATTTGTAATTTAAAAGCCTTTATTGAATCTTCGGTATGCTCATTCGTGTAGTCGGGGTAAAAACCCGCAGTTAAAAAAACGCCTTGAGCTTCGGTTAAAAGATTTACTCTCATTTCTAAATCGCTAGGATGAACACCAATGTCTATAAAATATAAAATACCCTCTCGATTGGCTCGCACCAAAGCGTCTTCAATGTCTTTAGGTTGTTTCGACATATATGTAAAATGGCAATGGCTATCTATCATAAAAAACTCCCTTAAAACAAAAATTAAAAATCTGTCAAGTTACCAGACATAATATGAAAATGCACATGAAAAACAGTTTGCCCAGCACTCGCACCACAATTATTAATTACTCTAAAACCTTTGTCTGCAATGTCAAGTTTTTTACTAATCGACTTTATAGCCTCCAAAACATTGGCCATCAAAAAATCATCGGTAGCCATTATATCTTTCACATGAGGCTTTGGAACAACTAACAAATGCACTTTCGCTTTTGGAGCAATATCATTAAATGCAATCACATAATCATCTTCATATACTTTCGATGAAGGAATATCACCCTTAATTATTTTACAAAAAATACAATTTTCATCATAATATTTTTGATCATTATAATCACTCATATCAACCTCCATTTACGAACACTTCGAATATCCACATTGCCTACAAGTCATGCAACCTTCCGACATCTCGAGCGTACCTTCACAGTCGGGGCATGCCTCGCCACTTGGAGAATGCGCATATTTATTCTTCCGACCACTTGCAATATGCTGTATGTCCTCTAATGAAGTAGCATCTGATTTTCTATTTTCTCTCACTTCAAGTGCAATCTCTAAAGCACGACCAATGGCATCAGGGCAAGATAAAATCAACTCGCCATCTTCCCAAATAGGTGAAGAACAACGAATGCCTCGAAGTTGTCTTATTATCGATAAAACATCCACTCCACTCCTTAAAGCAAGTGAAACAAGCCTAGATATACCTTCAGCTTGACTAGAAGCACAACCACCCGATTTTCCAATAGTCGCAAAGACTTCACAAAGCCCATGCTCATCTTCGTTAATAGTTACATATAAAGTTCCACATGCAGTGTTTGTTTTTATTGTATAACCTGTTGTTACTTTTGGTCTAACTCTCGGATGAATTAAAAGCTCACCATCTTCCGATTTGTCTACTTGAGGGCCTGAACCCACCGTAAGTACCTGACCATCACGACTGCCATCTCTATAAACAGTAGAACCTTTGCAACCCAATTTATAGGCAAGCAAATATCCCTCACGCACATCTTCTTCTGTCGCTGTTTTAGGGAAGTTGATTGTTTTTGAAACTGCATTATCTGTATATTTTTGAATAGCCGCTTGTATTCTAATATGCCACTCTGGAGTGATGTCATGTGAAGTAACAAATATATTTCTCCACTTCTCGGGAATCTCTTCAATATGTTTGACACTGCCCTCTTCAGCAATACGTGTCATAATCTCATCGCTGTAAAAACCTTCTCGTTTAGCAAGGCTAGCAAATGTTTGATTAACTTCGATAAGATGTTGATTGTCTAAAACATTACGTTTGAATGCAAGCGCAAATATAGGCTCAATTCCAGATGAACAATCGGCAATTATACTGATAGTTCCAGTAGGAGCAATTGTTGTCGTTGTCGCATTACGCATTGGAGTATTATTTTTAAGGAAAATACTCTTGTCATAAAATGGGAAATTACCTCTTTTTAAGGCAAGCTCAGAAGACGCTTTCTGTGAATGCTCTTGAATTACAGACATAACTTTATGAGCAAAATCTTCAGCCTCTTCACTATTATAAGCCATCTCAAGCATGAAAAGTGTGTCGGCAAAACCCATAATGCCAAGCCCAACTTTACGATTGCCACGAGCAAGCTCATCAATTTCTTTTATTGGATATTTATTAACCTCAATAACATTATCTAAAAAATGAATGCTATTATAAACAGTTTCTTTTAAGCCCTCATAGTCGAACTTTTTATCATCCGATACAAATGCACTTAAATTTATAGAACCTAAATTGCAAGCCTCATAGGGTAATAATGGCTGCTCACCGCAAGGATTTGTGCTTTCCATGTCGCCGATTAATGGCGTTGGATTATCTTTATTAATTTTATCGATAAAAACAACACCAGGTTCTCCATTTTTCCAAGCCAAACGCACAATGTTATTAAAAACTTCATTAGCATCAAGCTCGCCCACAATTTCGTTATTTTTAGGATTTACAAGGCTATATGTAGTATTACTTTCTAAAGCCTTCATAAAGACGTCTGTAATCGCCACAGATATATTAAAATTAGTAAGCTCATTGCTATCTGACTTACAATGAATGAACTCGAGAACATCTGGATGATCAACACGCAATATGCCCATGTTCGCACCACGCCTTGTTCCACCTTGCTTGACGACATCAGTTGCCGCGTTGAAAACTTTCATAAATGAGACAGGCCCGCTAGAAATACCCGAAGTCGACAAAACTGTATCATTTTTAGGACGTAATCTTGAAAAAGCAAATCCTGTCCCACCACCTGACTTATGAATTAAAGCCGCATTTTTTACACTATCAAAAATCTCTTCCATCGAGTCGCCAATAGGCAAAACGAAACAAGCTGAGAGCTGTTGCAAATCTCTGCCTGCATTCATTAATGTAGGTGAGTTCGGCATAAATTTAAGACTTAGCATCATATCAAGAAAAATATTCGCCGTAGCTTTTAGGTCGGCATTTTTATCATAAACCTTGTCGCCACTAGCAATATTTTCAGCAACACGTCTAAACATATCTATAGGTTTCTCTATAGAGTTACCATCTATATCTTTTTTTAAATATCTTTTTTCTAACACAGTAATAGCATTAGGTGATAATTTGGAATCCATAAAACTTCCTTTTATTTATTGGATTTTTATAATAATAATAATAATCCTTTTATTTATTAGATTTTTATACTATAATATTTTTTTATAAATGTAAATAAAATAATTAATGCATTTCAAAAATTATAAAAGAATCAGATTAAAAGCATCATAAAGTAATACTATATACAACAAATTAACCTAATTACTCTCAGGTATGCCAAATGGAATTCTAAGACAAACCAGAGTGCCCACATTTATCTCGCTATCAATTTTAATAGAACCTTGCATAGTATGCACTAAATCTTTAACCACCGAAAGCCCAAGTCCCACGCCTGAAAACTCTCGAGAAAACCTTGAATCACTTTGATAAAATGGGATAAATATTTTTTTCAACTGCTTAGGTTTTATCCCAATGCCCGAATCTTTCACTGATATTTCTATTTCATTTGGCAAAACATTTGTCATCACATGATAATTAAACAAATCGGGTGAAAAATCAAGCGAGTTCGGCTCAAGAAGTGTGTCTATCAAACGAACTGTTATATTTATAGACCCATTTTTTGTGAATTTAAATGCATTCGATATAATTCCTTCCATGATAAGTTTTAAGCGATAAGGATTACCTATCAAAACCGCAGAAGATTCATCAATCGAAATATTAGTTTCAAGACTGCTATCATAAAGATATTTATAGCCCTCGACAATTTCATTTATGTTATCATAAGTATTAAAAGCTTCAGTATTTTGCATATGGTCATCATCTTGCAAAGCAGTTTTTACCAGATTTTTATTGAGCTCATATAATTGCGAAACACTTCGTGAGATAACATCAATCCATTTTGCTCTGTCCTCTTCTGAAGTATTTTTATTTTTAAGCAAAGAAATATAGCCCATAACCTGCGTAAATGGATGCTTGAGTTCATGCGTTATCGTCGCTCTAAACTCACGAATAAGTTTGTTATAATAATTAGCTTCACGTTTCAATGAACGAATTTCTCTAGACATAGTATCAAGACGCTTTTGAAGAATTTTCGAATGGCTCTTATCTTTTTCAACTAAAAGCAAAAAATATAAACGCTTAATGGCAATTTCCGTAACTGCATTTCGAATAACCCCATTATTACAAAGCGCCAAAGCTTCAGAAAATGGAATTATAAAAGGCTTAATCGTCTCTTCCATAACAGAGCCGTCAGTCACAATTTTTTCAGCCAAAAGCCCCGTGATGTCACAAGTTGCGATATATATTTTTTCAGTCAAAAGACCTGGCGAGCTATAATAAAAAGAGCCAAGCACTTTCATTTCTCGAGATGATAGCTCATAACCCGTCTCTTCCATGAGTTCCCGTGCAGCACAACGTCTAATGCCTAAGTCATTTTTTGTAAGTTTTAATTCATCTTTTTCTAAAATGCCCGCAGGAATCTCTATCATCGACTTCGTGTTCTCATCGACAAGCGAGGAATCGGTATTGCCTAAAATCTTTTCTCTAAAAAATGCGGCTGCTCTAAAATTATTCAAAAGTAATATATGTAATTTATTGTCAATATAAAGATAAGGAATTATGCCAACGGCGTCAAACCCACGTCGCACAACAATGTCGCAATTATAACTGTCTGATGAAGAACCGTCATCGTATTCATTTATAACAGAAAATCTCTCTAATGAAGAGAATCCAGTATTCAATTTAATTTCGGGTGATTTGCGTAAATAGCTTGCGTCTACTACTAATTTTTCTTTTTTATCCATAACAAAATATACCTATAAAATAATTATGATCTATTTTTTATTAAAGTTACTTTATTACTTTTTTCATTAAAAATAATATTGTCAAAATAGGAATTTATAAGCACCATGCCCCGCCCATTCTCTCTTATAACTCCATCCTTCATTTGCTCATTCATCTGCTTTTTTGGATCAAAACCATTTCCCTCATCTTCGACTATGGTAGTCAGAAAATTATCGTCCATAGTTATGTTGATATATACTTTTTTGTTTTTCACACTATCAGTTTCTAAAAGCGACAACAATTTATCTTTATAGACACCTTCAATAATCCAATTTTTTTTATCAAGATACGTTATGCCCAAATTCCCATGCTCAACTGCATTAATGAGAACTTCATATAAAACCATAGAATAAAGTTTTATCTCTTCATTATTATTTGAAAAAAATTCGCCGACAATCTCAGAAGTAGTTTTGATACAAGCATTAATCTCATCTATGTCGCTATCAATAATATAAGTCTTAGTCATGATTGCTCCAAAAGTAAGTGGTTAGCATAAATTGAAACCCATTACTAATCTACACTTTATTCCCGTTTTTGTCAAACAACTACATTAAATATTCTATGCTAAATTGAAATGTTGAATAATTCGGTATATATTTATTACCATTACCGTAAACGATTTTTCTATAAACGCTGTTCATTTGTAAAAAATCCCCAACAGAAATTGTGAACTTGACAAAAGGCTCCACATAATACATATCATTTTCTGCTTTTTTATATGGAAAAACAAAAGTTGAGCCTGCGAAAAGCGTTATCATATCGCTTGTGATAAATTCAAGTGCGACTAATGCATTGCCTAATGGCATTAAATTGCTATCAGTGTGGAGGCTATAATTGAATAATAAATTAACTGGAAAAACTTTTGGCACAACTGCGAACATAAAAGTACCGACAATATCTAAATCATCAAATACTGGCTCACCCGGCAAGTAGCCTGAAGTAAATGAGTAATCGACATCGACTTTTAGTGCAATAGAAAGATACCAATCGAGCAATGTCGCTTTCGTACTAAAATGCAGCCCTTCAAAACTATAATAATCGACCGAGTTAGTTATATTAGATAAATCATTTCTTGTGTCTTGAACTTTATACATCAAAACTGGCGCCAAAGCAAATTCTAAAAAATTAAACGGACGATACTCAACATAAGGCAAATGAGGTACAAATATATTTCTCAAACTCTCATTAGGAAGATTTGCATTGGTAAAAACGATTTCCCCATTAATTGCCCAAGAATTATTCTCGACAACCATCATCGCAAGCCCAAACGACAACTTTTTATTCTGCTTTTTTATCTGAGGCGACACGTCAAAACTATAATTATAACGAGATTGAGAATACACCACATTTAGAGAGGATATTCCAATTAAAAAAATTATGCAAAATACTAAATTTCTATTAATTATTCTCATCTAAAAGTTCAAGCCTTTTTTCTATGGAGTTCGAATACCGCAAGTCATTAAGTAAAATTTGATATTGCTCTCTAAACTTCGATTCCTTCACTATTAAATCAAGTGCTTTTGCGGCCTCTTCATAAGTAAGTGAATCAATATTATAAGTCTTGCCATATTGGTTGTATGCATTTTCAATTTCTTCATCAGTCGAATCTACTATATCTTTTTTCATAGTTTTTTCTAAGTAATTTGCGACAATAGCACTACGCATAATAGAATGATCCAAACTTTTTGCTTGTGGCGTCTCATAAAAACCCGATTTTTTGGCTTCATAAGTCATGAGTTCACGAGCGACAAATGAGTCAAACATGCTAGCCTTCGCCTGTGAAAGTGCCTCTTTTGGAATATTACCGCCTGCCTGCGAAAGTGCCTCGTTAAACATCTCTTCAAAGTATTTAAGTGGAACTTCATAATCCTCAATAACTATAGCAGGATCAGTTTTATAAGAATATTTTATCTTATATTTTTTATTAGCTTCTTTGACAATTCTCGCATACTCGCCACGCATTCGTTCTTGCGCAATGGCATACTCAATTTCTTTCTCGACTTGAGCATAAGTAACTGCTCGCCCACCTGCCAAAGCCTCAATTCGTTGTCGCTCTTTATTCCAATAAGCTCTTTTTTCACCTTCAGAGACTTTCAAAATGTCATCATCCAAAACTTCACGAGCATAAAGTTGCGCTATTTGTTTATCTCTTTCTCTCTCAGCTTTTTCTATAACCGCCTCGTCTTTGTCATAACCTTCAGCGACAGCTTTATTATATAAAATTTCTTGCTCAATTATTTGAGTAGCAAACTGCCAACGTTCCAAGTCATTTGTAATAAAAACAGGGATAGATTCATCTGGCACACCACGCAATATCGCAAAATTAGATACTTCATTTTTGAAATCAAGTTCAGTAATGTCGGTAATTATATCGCCATTGCTATTTTTTATTCTTATAACCCATTCAACTTCATTCGAATATAAAACACTCGAACTTGCAAGGATTATCAAAAAAAGAATATGTCTAAAAAATCTACTCATATTATTTATCAACCTATTTATTTAAAAATCGAAATCACTATCTTTATAATTATCTAAAGAATCAACTTTTTTAGCCCTACGTTTTGTCGTTTTATTTTTAGTTTGACGAGTTTTAGGCTCATCCAAAATAGTTTCTTCCTTATTATAACCTTCATCTTTCGATGTGAATAAAGAAAAAATCGATCTTAAAAAAGCAGGCACTCTTAAACCGTTAATAAAATTAGAAAAATATAGGAATTTAGAAATAACATCATCAAAAGCCGAATGCACAATGTCAAGCCTATCGGTGACTTTATAAACCTCGTCTGACAAAAGATTGGCCATTTCAGCGGTTTTATAAGAAGTCGTCTCTAAATTTTCTAAAATGATAGAAGCCTTAGCTGCAAATTTAAAGTAAAAAGTTATTACCAAAAATAATATCAGCAAAATTCCAAGCACCAGAGCTAATGCTATAAAAAGTAAAGATATAGCTATAATATTGATTTGAATTGTAAAGTTTTCCATAAAATACTACTTATATTAAACTATTTGTCTTCAGAAATGTCTTGAGCTTTCTTTTTTCCCTTAGATATAAGCTCTTCACCTTTGGCAATGAACTCTTCACCCCGAGAAATTAATTCTTCTTTTTTTTCAAGCCCTTTAGTGTAGATGTCGCCAACTTTTCCTTTGACTAGATCTAAGCGATCTTTTAATTCTTCTCTAGTTTCTTCGCCAGATTTTGGAGCTACAAGAAGCCCTAAAACTACACCACCTGCGATACCAAGTAAAAAAGGCAATATGCCGCATTTATCTCTCATTTTAAGTCTCCATCTCGAAATATTTTACTAACTATAAATCCAAACCTATTTTTTGTCAACAAGTAAAACATCTAACAATTTATTTATTCTGCTTTCTATTTAATTTAATAAAGTAGAAAATAATATATGTAAATAAAGAAGCAAAAACCAAAAGATGACTTATAATTGTAATTTTATTGGCTATAGAAAATATTTTTGGCAACTTCCAATCCACTTTTTCAAAATTCAAAAACTTATCCAAATCATCCTCTTGATCTAAAGTAAAACCAGAAAATTGAGGATAGTCAGCATCAAAAAATAATAAACTATTAGGATGAGTAAAATTATACTCGCCATTAACTATTTTTTTAGGACTACCAAGCTCTTTCGCTTTAAATGTTTGAAGTTCATAACCATAAATTGGTTCATAAGGATATCGTGATGAAATTAAATTGTATGTATTAGAATTTGAAAACTGTTTTAGTACACCTGTGTCACCTTTAGTTGAAATATCAGCGACATTATATTTATCATAATTATTATTTATATTATTCCAAACATCTCTATAATCTTCAATAGTATGAGACATATTGACATAATCCTTTTTATTCGCTATAAAAATATCAACATGTCTATAAACAAAAAACATAATAGTAAAAACATTAATAGCTATTAAAAATAAAACTCTATTTTTCTTGGCTAAAACAAAATTTTTAAGTAGAAAAATAAATATAAACAAAGTTGGTAGAATTAAACTACTTGCAAGCCTCAAAGTTAGGTTTATATTATTTAATATGGGAAACATTTTATGTGTAAGCCCTTTATCATAGAACATGTCTACATAAAGCAAAATAAATAAAGAAAATAATATAACCTTAAATTTATCTTTTTGCCAAAAAGAATTAAAAGTATTTTTTATTTCTTTTTTATACATTATTGCTATAATAATAGTAGCTACTATCAAAATAAATGGGAATGATATATCTCGCTCCCATAAAACAGGATATGATATCTTAAAAAATTTTTTAAGTACAAGTAGTTTTTCAAAAAAAGATAATGTAGATACTAAAAATGCATAATAAAGATTGTCAAATATCGACCAAAAAGGAACATCTGAAAGCACTTGTTCCCCTCTATTTATTCTCACCGCCAGCATAAAAGATGGCAATATTTTAGAAAATGACAAAATAAAAGCTAAACACGTAGATAATAAAATAGTTACACAACGAATAAAAAAATCTTTGTTCGGTTTAAATAACAATGCCGCACAACCTAAAAGTGTGAAACAAGTATAGAAAAAAATTGTCTGAATTGCCCCACCAAATAGCATTATAGAAAAAGCTAAAGAAGTAAGAAGTAGCCTTGGAATAAATTTAAATCTAGGCGAGAAAAAAGCCCATACAATAAATGCAGTAAGCGGGTGATATGCAAAAGCCCAATGCCCAACCATGAGGTGAAAAACATAATAACCTGTGCAAGAAAAAAAACAAGCACCAGTAAGTGAGATTCCGTAATCATAATTAAATATATCTCTAAATATAAAGTAAACAGAAATAAAACCTATTAATGAGAAAAGAAATATAACAAGCAGATATGCATCCCAAAAAGGCATTAAAAAATTCAAAAAGTAGAAAATTGAATATTGATGATACTGTGGATTAGCATACACCAAAATTCCACTGCCTGACAAAGGTGTCGCCCATTCTGTAGCAAATATACCATTTTTAATTGCATATATAAGAGTACTAATACTACGCAATTCTACAAGATATACATCATGGCCAACATATGGAAATTGAAAATTGACTATAAAAACTTGTGCATAAGAAACAAGAATAGAAGTAAATATAAATAAAATAATTTTGTATTTATTACTTACATGCTCTGGTATCGATATTATTTTCTTTTTATCTTTTATTAAAACAACAAATAAAACAATAAAACAAATTGAAAAAAATGTAAAAAACAAAGACATACTACACTCACCTTTTTCTTATTTCCACACACAAAAATATATTAGAGATATATAAATTAATTAAAGCTTATTCAAAAAAACCTTTAAAAGTCATGGTCTTGTTTTCCATCATCAAATTACCACGTGATATTACAGCATCAATTTCAAGTGATTTATCTAAAACAAGAATATCAGCCGAATAATTTTCTTTCAAATACCCAATAGTTTTTTCAATACTCAAAGCATTAGCAACATTGCAACTAACAAAAGTAATAGCCTCTGATATAGACATCCCCTCTTTTACAAGACTTAAAAAGCCTTTAAATCCGCCACTACAAGAAGCTGCCCCAATTTCTAAAAGCTTGCCATCAGAGTCATAAGTTGACCAAGAACCATTGCCGTCTGATGTAAAAGTAACTTTCGACAAATCTCCACCATTTTTTTTAATATAATTAACCATTTCAGTAAGGCTTAAAGGATCAACACTCATAGCAGTAATGTCGATATATCCACCCATTTTGTTAAACTCAACAGCCTGATAAAATAATTCTTTTTTTCTACCGACATGTGTTGGACGAAATACTTTGATAGGCACTTCATTTTTTTTCACTATTTCAATGACAAAATCTAAAGCAGCAGGTGCATCTCCCAAATGAAGTTTCAAATAGCCCGCTTTTCCTGACAACATTCCGCCAACTCGAGCCTCTAAAGCAATGCGAGAAAGCTCTTCAATTGTTACAGCAGATGAACGATGGTCTGACAAAGCAAGTTTTACGCCGATAATCTCTTCAATCATAACGATATCTTTTTTTAGACTACCAGTAACCGTAGGCGATGGATGCTCATATCCACCAGTGAGACAATAAGCATTAAGCCCATATTCTTTTAAAGCTTTAGTTTTAGCAACTAATGAGTCCATATTTCTTGTTACACAATCAGTACCCAGAAGCCCTACAACTGTTGTTATTCCAGCATTTATGAGGTCAGAAATTTTAACTTCAGGCACACGAGTTCTGTATCCACCCTCGCCACCTCCACCAAGAACATGAACATGTTGATCGATAATACCTGGAACCGCAGATTTACCAGTTCCATCTATAACATAAACATTTTTAAGATTATAATTTAAATCTTTACCAATCTCTACAATTTTTTCGCCACAAATAAGAATATCGTTAATACCAATACTCTCAGGTGTATAAACGTCAATATTTTTTATTAAAGTAAACATAATTATTTTTTCTCCTCTTCTATATCAAAATCTTTCATATACTGAGCTTGTTCTTCTTTGCTTAATTTAGTAACACCAAAACCTGTGATAGCTAAAATAATCGCAAATATAATACCCGACCAATTTAGAATTGCCCATCCAAAATAATCGAATGCTGACACACCTAAAGTTGAAAACACATAAGCACCAGCCGCAGACCATGGAACTAATGGCACAACAACAGTACCTGAGTCTTCCAATGTTCTCGATAAGTTTTTAGGATGAAGCCCTCTTTTAATATAAGTGTTCTTAAACATTTCACCAGGGATAAGTATTGTCAAGTATGAACTACCTGTAACCACTGCCATTGTAAGACATGAAAATATTGTAGATAAAATAATACCTGCTCTCGATTTCACTCTAGAAAGAATGGCGTTTAAAACTGTATCGAGCATGCCTGTAACACTCATAATTCCTGCAAAGCCCATGGCACAAAATATTAAAACAGTAGTCTGAGTAACCGAGCCAACACCACCTCTATTTATAAGTTTAATAATGTCGTTTGAAACCTCGCCACTATAACCTGTCATATTAATATTAAAACCAGTGATTAAAGATGAAAAGCCGTTTTGCCATGAGAAGCCTTGAATAAAAACTCCAAGTGCTATCGAAAAAAAGCTCACACCAAGCATTGTAGGAAGTGCTGGAAATTTCAAAACAGAACCTAATATAATGAGAATAACTGGTAAAATTAGCAATATATTTTTATTAAACATAGAGTCAATATGGTCAAGCAAAGTACCAATATGCTCTGGCGATGTTGTAACTTTATTATTCATCAAGCCAAAAACTAAATATATAACTATAGAAAGCAGAGCCGCAGGAATTGTAGTATAAAGCATATGTCTAATATGTTCGTATAAATTACTACCAGCAGCAATTGGAGCAAGGTTTGTTGTGTCAGACAATGGTGAAATTTTATCGCCAAAGTATGCCCCACCAACAATAGCACCAGCCGTTGCAGGCAGAGAAGCTCCAAGCCCCCCAGCAATACCTATCATCGCGACACCTATAGTTCCGATTGAACCCCAAGAAGTTCCTGTTACTGTAGAAACAAGTGCTGCAATAAGAAATGTTGTAACAAATAAATATTTAGGGCTTATAATTTGAACCCCATAATAGATAATCATAGGAACTGTTCCTGAAAACATCCAAGAACCTATAAGTAAGCCGACACTCCATAAAACTAAAGTCGCTGGCAATGCTCTAGATATTTTCTCAATTATAGCCCCTTGCATCTCCAACCAATTATATCCCAATTTAATAGCGATAATCGCTGCTACAAATGCTGATAATAATAAAATAGGCTCTGTCCTAAGTTTATATACACCATAACCTACTGTTAACGATAACAACATAAAAAGTATTGGTATAACTGAAATTAATAATGATGGTTTCTTCTTCACGCAATCTCCTGAATAGTTTTTTTAAAGAGTTATAAATATTAAAATCTATAATTCTTTGGCATATTTTATAGCTGAATTAGCTAGTATATTTGTTGGATCTATAATTTTCTCTCGATGTTCATAATTCTTAAATATTATAGGAAGCTCGGTGCAGCCAAGTATAATTTTACTTGCACCATTGTCTTCAAAATATTTAATTATAAAATCAAGCTTATTTTCATCAAATGCTTCAATTCCTGACTTAAGAGCGTAAATCATTTCCATCGATTTAGTTTTTATCTCTTCACTAGGGTTTATAATTTCTATTCCATATTCGTCAAAAATATTAGAATAAACTCTCCCCTCATAAGTGCCCTTTGTCGCAAGCAAACCGACTTTTTTTACATTCTCAAGTGTTTTAGCCGTCGCTTCAATCATACTCAAAAACGGTATATTTATTTCTTTTTTAATTCCACTCGCGAAATAATGCGCCGTGTTACAAGCCATAATAAGAAAATCCGCACCAGCTTTTTCAAGTCTTTTAGCTGCCGCATTCAACTCGCTTTGAGGACTCTCACCCGTTCCCATAATAAAAGCAGTTCTATCAGGAATATGCGGGTTATTATCTATAAGTATATGAATATGATCACTTTCTTTTTTAACTTCAGTCATATTTACAATTTTATTAAATAAATCGACTGTGGCAAGCGGACCCATACCGCCTATAATTCCTATTGTTTTCATAAATAATTCTTTTATTCTAAAGCAAATGCAAATAATTTTCTATAGGAATTCCAAACGATCTATCAAAATCACTTTCACAAACTTTAGACACCGCCTCATGAAGAAAATTAGTCGCCTTTTTAGTTGCCGTCTCAAGATTATCCCCTGTAAGTAAATAACCTAAAAGCGAAGAACCAAAAGCATCACCTGTGCCCGGTGTATGAATAGGCAATTTAGGTAGCAAATGAGTAAAAATACTGCCGTCTTCACAGTAACATAAAGTGCCTACATTGTCCCCTTCTTCGACGCTAGTAACCACGATATTTTTCGGGCCGTATTCACGCAATGTTTCAATATTTTCTTTTATAGTCTCGATACTAGGTTTTTTATCGATTGGCAAACCTAAAAGCGCTGAAAACTCTGTAGTATTTGGGACAATTATATCGGCATGCTTAATAAGTTTTTTCATATTAGACACTTGTTCATCTGTAATAGACGAATATAATTTTTCATTATCACCCAAAATCGGGTCTACAATTGTCAAAGGAATATTAAAATCTTTTATAATACTTACAGCTAAATCGACTTGCGAAACTTTGCCAAGCCAACCTATATAAAATGCATTGAAAACAGCATTTCTTTTTTTAAGCTCTTCGACAATCGGGAATAAATATTCAGTCATATCAAAAGCACAAAACGAAGAAAACTGAGTATGATTTGAAAGCAATACAGTTGGAAGTGGTGAAACTTTAACTGAAAAAGCAGAAAGCACAGGTATATTTACGGTGAGTGAAACTTTGCCATAAGAACACATGTCATTCATTACTATAACATTCAAATCTTTTTTATTGCTACATTTCGTTTTCATAAGATAACTCTCCAAATGTTTATTAAAACACTTAAAGAATATACTATAAATAGTTGTATGTCAATATTAAAATAATTGACTATATATAATTAATAATTTTGATTAAGTTTTTTTCTAAGATGAATCTTTTATATCTGGTTTATTTTTATCTAAAACGGAGGCTGCATAATAAGCCCACCACTCTGACTTTATATTATTTCTAGTAATATTATTATTATCATTTTTTGAATATTCAATTTTCGTTTCAACTTCTTCAGCAAACTCACTAGCTTGATAAATATCGTATTCTTTAGGAATTTTATTTGTCTCTTCCATTGTAACTAAATTGCCATTGATTAAAAACCACTCCTCGTCAAAATCTTTCACAACTACAAATGTTTTATCATAGCCGTCAACATCATTAAAGCATCGGTTGTTCCTCTCACATTTTGAACACTCATCGGGGTGTGCAAATTCTCGGCATTCAATTTCATCAGGAATATTTTCCATATTAACCTGACGCATAATCGCACCATTCGAGCATTCAAGCACATTGGCAAATTCATAAAAATAAAATGTGGGGTTAGTAATTTCTTTGTGATTTCGATATTCGATAATTTTATCATAATCTTTTTCAATGCATTCACGAAGCCAGTCATCTTCGATATAAAAATCGGGCTCAAGTGCTTTTTCTCTATCGCTTTTAAAATGATAATCGAGAGCTCTGTATACTTTATAATGAGCCTCTTCTTCTTCTAAATCTCTGATGTTAATATTTTTATTTGGACTATTTTTATTATGACTTTTGAATATCGAAAGAGTAGTTTTTATGACGCTTATAAATGTTCTAAGAATGGTATAATTTTCTTGCATCGCCTTTTTATCAAAAGCATCAGGTGCAGTTAAACTGCTAACGAGAAAAGTATTTGTTTGCTTCACAAGTTTTCTCATTCGAAGGAATGATTTAGGCAGTGTTTTAATATAGTTTTTGAATTCTAATTTGTCATATTTTTTCATTATTTAATAACTATTACTTTAGATTTAATACGAGTGTAAGTTTTTTATCATTCACTTGAATATCACTTTTATGCGGTTCGTTATTATTTAAGTTTTTTATAAGTTATTAAAATCAAGAAAAAAAATAAAATCAATGAATAAATATCAAATGCCGATATAATACCATTAGTATCCTTGCTATATATAGTAAATGTTTGGCTTGAACCTATATACAATATAAAAAGTGGATAGGCTATACTAATCCATACAGAAAATCTTCGTTCTAATAGAAAATAATG
>CAMQVF010000012.1 GCA_947038115.1 uncultured Spirochaetia bacterium | reverse complement strand
CTTAAAACAGAGACATCTTTATAAATATCATCATTTGAAAAAAGAAAACTTCCAAGCATCGCTTGTAGTTCACGAGTGAGTATTCCAGGTTTTGCATGACGTCTTAAATAAGAAAGAACATTGTCGTTTGCACTCAAATTTTTATATATATGCTCGGCAAAATATGCCAATTTAATTCCTTGTGAATAATTAAAGTTACCATCCACTTTTTCTAATTCGCCTGCCAATGTGCGGAGTAGAGTAGTTTTACCCTCACCGTTTTCACCAAGAACAGCGACGTGCACACCACGGGGTATTTCAATTCGTTTTGATTTACATACAGTTTTTCCATTATATCCTACTGATAAGTCATCAGCAACAACTGCAAAACCTTTTTTTTCTGGCACATGTGGAATATGGATTTTAACACTTCGTAATGGATTGCCAATTTCAATCGTTTTAAGCTTTTCAATTTGCTTCATTTTCGACTGTGCTTGCTTTGCTTTACTAGCTTTTGATCCAAATTTATCTACAAATTTTTGCAAATGTGCTTTTTTATCATCGACATTTTTATTATATCGCTTGCCCGACTCAATTTGCTCATTTTTATATTCAAAATAATCTTCAACGCCAGAAGGAAAATATACACATCCGCCTTTGTCGACTTCTAATGTTTTTTCGCATGTAGACTTCAAGAATTCTCTATCATGTGAAATGATTAAAAATCCACCATTATAATCGAGTAGGAAATTTTCTAAGTCGATTAGAGTATTCAAGTCAAGGAAGTTTGAAGGTTCGTCGAGTAGAAGAAAATTAGGTTCATTAAGCATCATTTCTGTAAGTTTAATACGCATTCTAAAACCACTAGAAAATTTACCTATATTGAATGTGGCTTTATTATGATCAATTCCAAAACGTGAGGCAATTTTGGCACACTTCCACTTTTCAGCACCTGTTATTCTCACTAAATGGTCAATAACATTTTCATCCAAGTCGAAATCGTCATCTTGTCTTAAGTAGCCGACTTGAAGTTCTGGGCTAATAATTATTTCACCGCTGTCGGGTTCTTCAATTCCCATTAACATTTTTATAAAAGTGGTTTTTCCAGCACCATTTCTGCCGACAACACCAATTTTTGATTTTTCTTCTATCATTAGATTTACATCATCAAGGAGCACATTTGTCCCATAGCTTTTCGAAACATTTACGATATTTATAGAGGTCTTCATTTTTATTATTTTCTACACTATTTATTTTTATTTTTTTTAGAATCATTACTTAAAAAAAAGTTAGCCACCTTAGTTTTTAAGATGGCAACTTTTTTGTACTGTCTTTTGTATCTTTTTATAGAATACTATTTTTGATTTTTGTTGTTCTCGTCTAAAGCCGATATGCTGTGACGCATTTCAGTATCAGCCATAACATTTTTCATGTTATAATAATCGAGTACACCCATATTGCCTGCTTTAAGAGCATCAGCAATAGCAAGTGGTAATTGAGCTTCAGCTTCAACAACTTTAGCTCTCATCTCTTCAACTTGAGCTTTCATCTCTTGTTCACGCGCAATAGCCATAACTCGTCTTTCTTCGGCTTTAGCTTGAGCTATTTTCTTGTCAGCTTCAGCTTGATCAATTTGTAAGATAGCACCAATATTACTACCTACATCAACATCAGCAATATCTATAGATAGAATCTCGAAAGCACTACCAGCGTCAAGTCCTTTGCCAAGTATCAGTTGAGAAATTCTATCAGGGTTTTCTAAAACTTCTTTATGTGTTTGAGAACTACCTATAGTAGTAACAATTCCTTCACCAACACGAGCAATAATAGTCTCTTCACCAGCACCACCAACAAGTCTGTTGATGTTCGTTCTAACAGTTACACGAGCAGTGGCTTTAACTTGAATACCGTCTTTAGCGACAGCAGCAATTAATGGAGTAGCTATAACACGAGGTGATACAGAAGTCCTTATAGCGTCAAGTAAGTCACGACCAGCTAAATCAATAGCAGCAGCTCTTTCAAAAGTAAGATCTAAAGAAGCTTTGTCAGCAGCGATTAACGCATCTGCCACAGTAGTTGGGTTTCCACCAGCTAAATAATGAGCTTCAAGGTCATTACTGCTAATTTTAAGACCAGCTTTCCATAATTTAATTTGATTAAGTACAATTAAAGAAGGATTAACACGTCGTAGACGCATAGCAATTAATGTAACTATTCCTATATTTACACCGGAAAAAATTGCTGTAATCCAAAGTCCAATTGGAAAAAATCGCAAAAATATCGCTAATGCAATCACTATAAATAAAATAATAAATAACATCGGCAAATACGGCATACTATATAACATATATTCCATAAACAATACTCCTCGTAAAATTATATCAACTCGATATATCGTATAGTATAAAAGATAAAAAATCAATTAAATTTTAAGTTTTATATTAAAAAAAGTTGATAGTTATGAGAATAATTGTTTATTATATGTTGAAAATAAATGATATAAGTGTTATCCTTAAGGAAGATTGTTTTTATGCCGTCATATTTATTTTAGAGGATAATATATTTTATGGATGCAAAGATATACAAGGCAGGTTCTTTAGTATTTTTCAAAGGTGAGAAAGCAGAGAAAATCTATTTGCTTAAATCAGGGGTTGCTTGTAGCTTATTTATATCTAGCGATACAGGCAGGGAAGATAGTGAAGATCTTAAAATTGGGGAGTTCTTTGGGATAGTTAGTGTATTTGGCAATTCTTATCAAAATGATACTGTTCAATGCATTACTGATTGTTCGATTATAGTTCTTAGTATGGTTGAATTTGAGTTTCTAGTTTCAAAAAATCCAGAAATTATTATAAAAATATTAAAAACATTCTCGAAAGACCTTAGAACTATAAATGAAAAAAAGAATTTTTTAGTAAACGACAATGTATCTAAACCCACTCAGGCTGAAGGCTTTTTGTCTATGGGTGATTTTTATTATGATAATGCTAACTTTGATCATGCTCTTTATGCGTATGAAAAATTTTTGAGTGTTGAAGATGAAAAATTGCCTTCTTACGAAATGATACAAAATAGAATAGTTGAGTGTCAGAAAGCGTTAAAATAAACTTAATAACTAATATTATTAGAGGGTAAGTATTTATGGAAAATGTTTTGTCTAACAATATGAAAGCCTACAAAGAAGGCGAAATTATATTTATGGAATATGAGATAGGTGACAGATTTTTCTTTGTACAAAACGGGTCAGTCAAACTCACTAAAATAGTTAGAGATGTTGAAAATATTATTGGTGTGGTAAAAGAGGGTGATTTTTTTGGCGAGATGGCGGTGCTAGATGATGCCCCTCGTAGTGCTTCTGCAATTGCTAATGAAGATTGTGTTCTCATGGAATTACATAAAACTAATTTTGAGAATCTTTTATCTGGCAATGCTGTTATGGCTTTTAAGCTTATTGGAATGTTCGCATTACGTATTATCGACACCAAAAGAAAACTTATGATTATTCAACTTGAAAATCCTGAGTTTAAAGTTATGGATTGTTTACTTTTATTTGCTGAAAATTTAAAAATCCCACAAGATAAATATGTGAAGCCACAAAAAATAAAAACTACAGTTTTAGAAATTGCTAATTGGTGTGCTATAAAACCGATGGTGGCTCAAAAAGCTTTGTTGTTACTCATTCAAACTAAATATATCGCAGTTGAAGGCGATTATATAGTCGTTAAGAATTTAAAAGAAATTCAAAAACAAATCGATTTGAAACGTAGAAAATATTAATTAATTCTTTTTCTAATTCTATGCACTAAAAATATTAATGTATTATATAAAAGCAGTGATAAATAAAAGTATTTAAATATTGTTATAAATACTTCAAAAGTTCTTTCACTGTTTCTTAAAAAAATATAAGTTATAAAAAATAATACCAAGTAAAAATAAAACGGCTTATAAATTTTATAGCATAAAAAATAATGAAATACAAAAACAGCAAATACTAATGAAATGCCAAAAAATACTGAATAGGGCATGAGCTTAATTAAATCGCTATATTTTTCTGTGAACTGTATTAATATAAAAGGTTTTGCGAAAATTATTAATATTACAGATAGTATTAAAGATAATATAGTCAAAAGCACCACCGATGAAATCACTATTGTATTTTCTTTTTTGATATTTTTTTCTTTTATAGCAACAGAATTATATGAGTACATAACTAGCGACACAGCAGAACCTATATAAAAAAACATTTTAGCAATCATGCTCATGGTTGAATAATACCCAGCATAATAATCGCTGAGATATCTTTTTGACATTAAAACATCGAAACCGAATAAACTATTAAAAATAAAATTGATTATTAATATAGGTAGTATTTTTATTATTATATCTTTCAAAGCGTCAAACGAATAATTTTCTTTTATACTTTTAATGCTTGCATATCGTTTTATGCTAAGTTTTTTCATGTAAAAAATTTGCATCGAAAATATTAATATATTACATACACTTAGTATGATCATCGATTTTAATAATGTAAAGCCAGTGAGAATAAATATCGCAAGCAGTAAAATTTTCACTATAAATATTGATATCAAATGAGTTGTATAATCTATATTAATATATCCACTAGCTCTGAGCAAAGACTGTGATGTTATTGTGAGTATCGAGAAAAAAATAAAAAATGTCGCTATAATAAGTGAGGTGTATGAATTGATATTAAAAATTATTGGCATTAAAGGAATTGAGAAAAGAAATATCAAACTAATCGACAATGTGAAAATATAAGAATAAGTCCAGTAATATTCCTCATTTTGATTTTTTTTATTATAATCTTGAACGATAAAATAGCCATAGCTTGAAAGTGTTAATGCTATTATAGTTACAATGTTTACAATAGCATTATACTGTGCAAAATCTTCGATGCTTAAATTTCGATTTATATACACAAAAGATATATAATTAAATACAGACGCAAGCCCATTAATAAGGACTATAATAGAAGATGAGAAAAAATATTTATATTTGCTGTAAATACCTTTAATTTTCCCTTCTAAACCTATCTGCGGCGTAGAAACCATATTAATATACCTAATATACCAAATATACAAGGAATACCAATTTGTGCGACATATCTAATAAAATTGGTTTGTGTCGTTGTAAGTGTTAGGTTTCGTATGTTTGTTTCTTTAGGTCTTATAGTTATTTTTTCTTGAGCGTCAAGTAAATATGCCACTGTGTTCATGAAAAGATCTTTATTGCCAGCAAAAGCTACATCAACCGAGTTGCCACCTTGATTCGGATTTATATAGGCATTAAGCATAAAAGTTGCATCACCAAATAATGCAATTTGTCCTTTTAAATCATCACGATCTTCAACTTCATAATTACCTATAATACCTAAATTAACAGGGCCTGCGATGTCGGTTCGAGGATTAAACCTAGCTCTTGAAAGGTCAAAAGTTGGTTCAAGTTTTCCATAACCTTGAGGCGTTGTTGTCAAAATAATTTCAAAGTCGTCGCCATGAGGTGAGTCAACCCTTGATATACTTCTAGCGACAATTAAACTCGCAAACACATTTTCTTCTTTAAGAGTTTTTGTTATTGCATGTGGAGCATATTGAGGCACAATATTTACGGGTATTAAAACGCTACTTATCGGGTCGATTACATAATCGCCAGTAAGCCCGAATCCCCACTCTAAAAGCCAGCTATCTAAATTTGAATTGAAGTTTTTTCTATCGAGAACACTATCATACAATATGAATATTCTGCCACCTCTTTTTACATAATTGCTAAGTCTTTCAAATTCAAAACTTGCAAAATTTTCAATTGGGGAAGATATCACAATTAAAGATGCATCTGTTGGGATGTTTTCAAGTAGTATATTAAGTTCTCTCACTCTGTAATTTTCATTTTCTAAAAAAGTTTTTACAGATGATAACCCTTCACCACCTTTATCTCTAATTTGTCTCTCACCATGCCCAACAGTGAAATATACAACATTTTTTCTATCTTCTAAAAGTGAATATATTGATTGTGTAAATTTCTCTTCACCTACAAAAATCATGTTATTATTGCTAGAACCTTTGGTTAGGTCTCCTCTATAAACTCTTACTTCTTTGCCTTTGCCATAGCTAAGTACAATTTCACCTAATTGTGTCATTTGATATTTAGTTTTAGCTGAAGGTTTTTCTATAGGATTAATATATTCCAATGTTATATTTTTATTTAAACGTGTATATTGCTTAAGTAGTAAATCAGCTCTCCAATCTGCCGAAGTGGGGTCAGAGCTTTTATTTCTTAAAACTACTATTGAAAGTGGCTGTTTAATTTGCGACAAAACATCTATTGTTTGATTCGACACCGTGTACACTTTATTTTGTGTCACATCGAATTGAATAGGATAATTACCACTAATTATAAATATTGCCGTAAGAATAGCGATAACAATTAAAAGCGACAATATGCCAAAAAATGCTTTATGTACAAAACGTAGCTTGAAAAAGTTTACTATTGCTTTTTTATCTAAAGTAATTAATAAAATAGCATTAACTACTGCTATAGCCAAAGCTATCCAAAATATTAAAGTTGGTCTTTGTGGGACTATATAGAAAAATATCCATGCGAAAAATAGAATCACAGTAGATATCATCATTGACAGGCGTAAAATTAATTTGCTATTTTTCTTAGACATTTAGTTGATATATCCTAATCGTTATTTGTTTTTATAAGTTTAGAGGATTATAATTCAAAATATAGAAAATTTCAACTGCATATCTTAGAATAATATTTTTTATTTATATTTTTAATGGACGTACTTGACATTTTATTATTATTATGCTAGTATCTTGAAACAGTTAGTTAAAAAATTCCGAGATAGCTCAGTCGGTAGAGCAAGTGACTGTTAATCACTGGGTCGCAGGTTCGAGTCCTGTTCTCGGAGCATTTATTAAAACTCCCTATATTAGATGATTTAGTTATCTGGGGAGTTGTTATTGCGTGTATTTTATGTTTAAAAAAAACAAATTTAGAAACTTCAAACCTCGTATTCTATTAGCTAGATACTTTGTATGGTTTTTATCATTCATTATCTTTCTATCTTTTATTGCTTTATATGTCATAGCTGAAAATCAGCAATTAACAACTATTAATATAATAAATAGCATTTGGTTTTCGTTAGTTACAATGACGACAACGGGCTATGGTGACATTATACCAACTACAGACTTCGGCAGGCTTATAGCATTTTTTTTCATGCTTGTAGGTATAGTTTCCGCATCGTTCTTTACGGCGGCAGTATCTTCATTTTTGGTTGGCGAGAAGTTGTCTGATAAAAAACAATTAAAAAGGCTTGATAAAATGAAAAAACATACCCTTATTCTTGGGCATAAAGAAGATTTGCATCTTTTAATTCAAGATATTCTTACATATGAAGATCATCTTAGACCTAATGATATTTTAATTGTTAGTAGTGTTGATAAAGATAAACTCAAAAATATGTTGTCATCTAAAGATATTGTGGGTGTTTCATATCTTGATGGGGATTGTAGTGAGGAATCTATACTTCTTAAGGCTGGCATAAAAAAAGCTAAAAAGGCAATAGTTGTTTCTGACACTTCAGTTATTAGCGATGTCGAGAGCATTGATGCGAAAACGGCTGTTATTGTTATGATGCTTAAGTCGCTTAATCCTGATCTTTATATTTGTGCTGAAGTTCTTACATTTAAATATAAAAAGCATCTAACCGATTTTAATTGCGATGAGGTTGTTCATGGTTCGCAGTACACACGCTTTTTGCTTGCTAGTGCTGTTGGTAGTTCTGGAATTACTAACGTGGTTGATAAACTTTTAGACAGAGGCGATAATGCTTTTTTATCACTCGATCCTGTTGGCAGTAATTTTATTGGCAAAGACTTTAAGACTATAACTGATACGTATAAAGAAAATACTGGTAAAATAGTTATAGGTATTTTAGAGAATATGGGGGCTGAAAATTTGTTAAAAAAAGAAGCTATTGATGAAGCTCAAAAAACACCCGATATCAGCACGCTTGTAAAAAAATTAAAAGAAGTGCGAGAACTTGAGCGAAATAAAGCTGTTATGAACCCCCCAGATGATTATATAATAAAAAATCATTCAGCAATAATTGCTATAAATGCACATAAGTAATATTTATTTTTAAGGAGTTTCAGTTTATGCTTGGTATAAAAAAGTCATCCGAATTTCTTTCTCAAAAAAGAATAGATTTACTTACTCATGCTTATAATACTCTTACTAAGTTAACATTATTTTCAGAGCTTTCAAGTGCTGAGCTTTGGGAGTTTTGTTCGGTGGTAGAGTTTGAAAAATATAAAAATAAAGATCTTATTGCAAGTGAAGGTGAAGTTAACTCTAAACTTTATATAGTTTCAGCTGGTCAGGTTATAGTATCTAAAAAGACTGCAATGGGTGAGCCCTATGTTATTAATATAATTGATTCTTCACCAAAAGGGGCAACTTTTTTAGGAGAGGTTTCACTTGTCGATGAGCATGTGAGGACTGCGAGTATTGTCGCTTCTGGCAATGTTGAGTTGTATTCTGTTACAGGAGATGTTTTTAATCAGTTTTGTGATAATCATCAAGAGATTGGCTATAAAATACTAAAAATACTTGTACGTTCAATTTGTAGACATTTGCGAAGAAGTAATAATGATGTTCTTACACTATTTAATGCTCTAGTTGAAGAGACTAAAAGAAGTGTTGATGAAGAAACTGGTGTTGAATTAGATTAAGCAGTGATGTCGCTTTCGTTATCATAGCATTTTATGAAATTAAAAAATAGCAATGCATTAAGTTTTTCTTTTATTGTATTATTTGCACCCAATATACCTAAATCTGAATTAGCCATTCTAGATTCTTTATAAAAGTTTAATATTTTACCAAGTATAGAACTGTCAATATCCTTAATTTCCTCTAAATCGATAACAATATTAGGTGTGCGATATGATAGTGCTTCTGTAAATATTTTGCTTAATATATCTCTATTGTTTCCTAGATTAATATCACCCTGCATTTTGATTATGACATATTGATTGTCTGAAGATAATGTTGAATACAATGATTAATCCTTTTTTCTATAAATCATATTGATAAAAACGATTAAAAGATGTGGGCAGGGAGGGATTCGCACCCCCGTAGACTCACGTCGACAGATTTACAGTCTGTTGCCATTGACTCCTCGGCCACCTACCCATTTAAAACTGACCTTTCAGAATACTAACATATTAATAAATAAATGTCAAGTGCTTAGTTCAATCTGTTAATATATATATTATTTTAAATGAGTTTATTTATAAAAAATCATTATTAAAACTTTAAAAAAAATTATTATATGTTATAATTAGAATGAAGAATTATTAAAGGCATTTCAATATTTATGGACGATTATATAAAAAGTATGATTAAAGACTTCTTTGATGAAGCTTTCGAAATGCTTGAAAGACTTGAGCAGAATATATTAATCTTGGAAAAAGATCATCATAATAAAGATGCTGTTCAAGAAATATTTCGGGCTATTCACACTCTGAAGGGTAGTGCTGGTGCTGTAGAACTAAATGATACTGTTAAATATGCTCATAAATTTGAAGATTTACTTGATTTAATTAGAAATGATAAAATTGATATTGATGGCGATACTATAGATGTTTTACTGAAAGGTATTGATATAGTCAAAGGGCTTATTAATGCGGCAAGTGATGAAAAAGTATATCCTGGTAATTTAAACAAAGAATTAAAATCTATTGAAGAGTTTAGAAAATCAAGACTTGTAATAGCTACAAATTCTCGTAAAAATAATAATGCAGTATCAACTAAAGAAAATGCAAGCAAGTATCATGGTATAGAAATTACTGCTGATACTATGAGTGCGATACGTGATAGTCTTGAGAATTCTATAAATACATATTTAGTTTATGTTAAGTTTAATACTAAACATCCAATGCGTACTGTTGGTGGTATTCAAGTTTTGTTGATGCTTAAATCTATTGGCGAGCTAGTATTGACAAATCCAAGTATGAAAGAGCTTGAGAGTGAGGAGTTTTATGAAGACGTTCTTTATATACTTATAAGTGAGCTTGATAAAAATAAAATAGCTTCAGAAGTAAAAATACCTGATGTTACAAAGTCTATAAAAGTAGAGTTGTTTGATATTATAGAATACGAACAATACTTTAATAAGATAGCTAAAGAGTTAGAAAAAAAAGATAAACCTAATAATATATCTAAACCTATCGACACTGAAGAAAACATCAAACAAGATAAACAAAGTAGTTTTTTGCGTGTTGAGAGTGACAGAGTCGATGAGATGATGAACCAAGTTGGTGAGCTTGTCATTAATAAAAGTTCTTATCAGCAGTACGAAAATGAATTTTCAAATTATGAAAAATTATTAGAAGAGTCTATCAATGATATAAAAAAATATTATAAAGATAGCGTTGTTAAAATTTTAAGACGCTTTGAAGACTCTATGAGTAAAAAAGAGTTTAAAGAAACTAGAAATGAATATTTAGAAAGTTTTAATACTAAAATAAAATATATGACTGATATGGGAACTGAATTTAAACAATCATTGGATAAATTTAGAGATTCATATCTAATACTTACCCGTGTTACAAATGACTTGCAATCGACTGTAATGAAAATACGAATGGTTCCAATAGCTCAAACATTTAATAGATTCAGACGACTAGTGAGGGATTTATCTCGTGAGTTAGAGAAAGATGTAGTTTTAGAGGTTTTGGGTGAAGATACAGAGCTTGATAAATCGGTTATTGAAGTTTTGGTAGACCCTTTGGTGCATTTAATTAGAAATGCTTTAGGGCATGGAATTGAATCACCAGATGAAAGAGAAAAACTGGGTAAACCTAGAACAGGAACTATAAGGCTTTCAGCATCGCATGAAGGAAATCTTATAATAATAAAAGTTAGTGATGATGGTTATGGCATGAATCCAAATGTTATTTTTGAAAGTGCTGTAAAAAAAGGTGTTGTAGATAAAGACGCAAAATTAACTGATATTGAAAAAATTGATCTTATTTATTTAACTGATTTCACTACCACCACAAAGGTTAGCAGTTTATCTGGGCGTGGTGTTGGAATGGATGTTGTAAAAAAGAGCCTTGAGAAAATTAATGGACGAATTACTATCGAAACTGTAGTCGGCGAAGGAACTAGTTTTTCTCTTAAAATACCTTTAACTCTTGCGATTATTCAAGCTTTGATAGTTGAAAGTGAAAAAGAATATTATTCAATTCCTATTAATAGTATAGTCGAAACTATAAAAATTGACAAAGACGAAATTAAAATGCTTGAAAATGTTTTTGTTATAAATGTAAGAGATGAATTAGTTAATGTTTTAAGCATTAAAAATCTATTTAATTTACCAAGCCAGTATGAAGATATCGAGTCTTATTATGCTGTAATTTTAATGGTGGAAGATAAAAAAATAGCTTTACTTGTAAATAATTTAATAGGTGAACAAGATATCGTAATTAAGGCCTTGAAGGATAAAATAACAAAATCGCAAGGAATAGCTGGGGCAACTATCTTGGGTGATGGTAGAGTTAGCTTTATTTTGGATATTCAAACTATAATTGACTTGGGTAATAAACGTATTTTGGAACATATTTCTGCCTCACATCATGATAAAGCGTCGATAGATAAAATTAATTTAAAATCATTTATTGAATCTATTAAAGAAAATAATTTAGAATCTAAAGTTGAAAACGAAGAAGATAATACTAAACTATAAAAGGTAAAAATTATGAATATCTGTGTTATTGGCACAGGCTATGTAGGCCTTATCACTGGTACTTGCTTGGCTGAAATGGGTAATGATGTTATATGTGTTGATAATGATTTGGAGAAAATAGCTAAGCTTAAAAAAGGGATTACACCTCTCTATGAACCTGGGCTTGAAGAGATTATAATAAATAATGTAGAAGAAAAACGTTTAGAGTTTACCGATGATTTAGCTTATGCAGTTGAAAAATCTACAGCTTGTTTTATTGCTGTTGGCACTCCTTCAAAAGATGACGGCGGTTGTGACCTCACTTATGTTTTATCGGTTGCGAGTGATATCGGCAAGGCTATGAAAGATTATAAAATAATAGTTGACAAATCGACAGTTCCTGTGGGCACTCATAAGCTTGTTGAAAATGAAATAAAAAAACATTATAGTGGCGACTTTGATGTTGTCTCTAATCCTGAGTTCTTAAAACAAGGAGCTGCAGTTGATGACTTTCTTAAGCCTGATAGAGTAGTTATTGGTGCAAATTCTCAAAAAGCGGTTGATGTAATGCGTGATATATATTCTCCATTTGTCCGAACGGGTGCTCCAATTATTATAATGGATACGGCTTCGGCTGAAATGACTAAATATGCGGCCAATGCTTTTCTTGCTACGAAAATATCATTTGCAAATGAGATGTCTAATATTTGCGAGAAAGTTGGTGCGAATGCTGATTTGGTGCGAATTGGAATGTCTACCGATAAACGAATAGGCAATCAATTTCTTTTTCATGGGCTTGGCTATGGTGGAAGTTGTTTTCCTAAAGATGTTCAGGCTTTGATTAAAATGGCGAATGATTTTGATATGGAGGCAAATATATTAAAATCGGTTCATGAAGTTAATATTAAGCAAAGAACAATTTTTATAAATAAGATTTTGGATAGATATAATAATAATATTAGTGGCAAGACATTTGCTGTATGGGGGCTATCTTTCAAGCCTCGTACAAATGATATGCGTGAAGCTCCTTCCATTACTATAATAAATGAATTAATTAAACGTGGTGCTAAAGTTAGAGCATTCGACCCTAAGGCTTTTGATGAGGCTAGAAAAATATTTAAAGATAAAATATATTATGCTAAAAATTCTTATGATGCTTTAGAAAATACAGATGCTTTACTTCTTCTCACAGAATGGAATGAATTTAGACGTCCTAATTTTGACAAAATTAAAAGTATGCTTAAAGATAAAATTATATTTGACGGACGAAATCAGTATGAAAATAGCAGAATGATTGGACGTGGCATCGAGTATATTTGCATGGGTTGCGATAATTAGAGTAATTTAATATTTGTTATTGAAATCTTCGTGGTCTTTCAAGTCCTAGAAGATAATTCCATACATAATAAAAAACTGCTTCATCTGTAGTAAAATTGACTATGGCTTCATCTTTTTTCAAGTTATTAAATTTATTTGAGAAGGTGGAGTCTTGTTCAAGATTTTTTATACTTGGAGTTAGATTTTGGTCTATATGATTTTTTACATTTGTCATAAGCGAGAATGGTAGCACTCTTTCGTATTCACGAGCCAAAAGTGTTTCGATATTATATTCAATATTTCCAACCGCAATTCTAGTTTTAACTTCTTGTTCAGTTATTTTTTCATTTTCAATTGTTGTGTCAATCCAAGTGTATAATTCTTCTTGCAATTTTTTATATTCAGTTCCATATTTTTTCGAATCCAAAACAAAATCATCTTTAATATCTTCTGGTAAAATTTTTAGAAAATTATTAAATCTTTTATCCATAGCATAAGTTGAACCGCCGTCATTTTTGCAACTTATAATTAACATTGGCATTATAAATATTAGAAGTAGATATTTTTTCATAGAACCAAAACCTTTATTTTTTATATTATAGTATCTAATTTTATAGCAAAATTCTAAAAAATTCAAGCGTCAAAATATTTTATTAGTGGCTATTATTATTTTATTATTATTTATAGGATGATGAAAGCAAATCATATATGAATGAAGCATTAATCGACTTTTATGTGGAGAACCATATAATTCATCGCCGATTATAGGAAAGCCTCTGCTCGATAGTTGAAGCCTTATTTGATGTCTATGACCTGTGAAAATCCGAATGAGCAAGAATGTATAATTATCGATAATTCCTAAAACACTAGCTTCTGAGCATGCATAATGTTTTTCGTTAATTTCATCAGTTGTTTTCATTTTAGTAATTGTAGCATTTTCAATATAATCGCTCATTTCAAAATAAGGATTTAACTTTTTTTCATTATCTTCAATTACTGCAATATAATATTTTTCGATATTTTTATTCGTTTTATTGTGATAATTTTTATATAATAAATCATAACATTCTTCAGTTTTCGCAAATAATACAAGCCCGCTAGTTTCATTGTCTAGTCTATTAATTGAGCCAGCATTAAGCACTCCGCCAGTTTTTATTGTGTCGATATAACCCGCCATATAATTGGATAAAGTTTCGCTGTTCAAAAACATATTGGCTACAGTGGGTATTTTAATATTTTTATTTACGAATAATAGATAATCATCTTCATATACTATGTCAAGTTTTATAGAATTATTTTTTATAATTTCGCCATTAATTTGGCTTTCGCTCAAAAGGACACTTATATTTTTTTTTACTATGTCACCTTTTTTTAATATTTTGCCATTTAGTTTTACTTTTTTATTTTGGCATATAAAATCTATTTCAGTTGAAGATAAATGTGGAAATTTTTGTTTTATTAATTTATCTACCCGTGATGGGTTATTATTTTTTATAGTTATACTTTTCAATTGCACTTTCATTAATTTTTTATTTATTACATAGAGTAAAATTTATAAATCTTTTAATATGGGTAATTCCCATTTATATTTGAATGTAAGAATACGTAGCACAAACACCAAAATCACGCTCATAAATGTCGCAGCAATATCGGGGATGCCAAATATTTTATAAAAATAATAGTAGCTAAAACTACCGATAATCGCCACTGTGGCATATAATTCTTTTTTGAATATATAAGGAACTTGACAGCAGAGAATATCTCTAACAATTCCGCCGCCTATGGCTGTGATAACGCCCAAAAATATTGATAGAAACATATTGCTATTATAGCCTGTTGAGTTGATGGCAATTTGAACACCAGTAACACTAAATGTGCCCAAACCAATGGCGTCAAAAAATGTATTTATTTGACTTATGAGGTTCATTTTTTTTAGAAAATAATCTTTTTGTGTAGCCGCTATAAAAAATACTATGATTATAGTTATAAATGACAGCACTAAATATTCAGAATTTAAGAATGTTCTCGGTGGCAATTCTCCCATGAATATATCTCGCATTATGCCGCCACCAGTAGCCGTAGTACAGCCTAGAACTATGACGCCAAAGAGATCGAGTTTATGCCTCATCGCAACTATTGCACCAGATATTGAAAAGGCTATAGTGCCTAAAATTTCAAATATATATATCAAAAATAATGTTTTTTCCATAAATTAATTATATCTTAGATTTTGTTTTTATAAACAAACTAAAAAATACCCATAAGTTCTTTAACTTCATTTAAGGTTTTCTCGGCGACTTTATTAGCTTTCTCTGCACCACTTTTAAGAATATCGTAAACATAATCTTTATTAGCCTCGTATGAAATAATCTTTTCTCGAACTTCTCTGAGGTCATCATTTAAATTTTTTATCAAAATCTTTTTACAATCGACACATCCGATAGAGGCATTGGTGCAAGACTCGAAACATTCTTGTTGAGTGCTTTCACTTGAGAATATTTTATGCCAGCTAAATACATTACAAATATTAGGATTTCCAGCATCTGTTTTTCTAATTCTATTTGTATCTGTAACAGCATTTTTAAGAATGAGTTTTTCAGTTTCCGCCTCGCTAAGCCTCAAAGGAATATGATTATTAAGCGACTTGCTCATTTTATTTACGCCATCAAGCCCTAAAATTTTTGGAACTTTACTATAAGCGATTTCTGGCTCTGTAAAATATTCGCCAAATTTATTATTGAACTTTCTAACAATCATTCGCGTAAGTTCTAAATGTTGAGTTTGATCTTCACCAACAGGCACAAAATCAGGTTTATAGAGCAAAATATCCGCCGCCATCAAAGTGGGGTAGGTTAGAAGGGCTGCATTAATATTCGACTCATTTTTATGCGATTTATCTTTATATTGTGTCATCCTCTCAAGTTCAGCGACAGGAGTGATAGAATTAAAAATCCAAGCGAGTTCAGTATGAGCCCTCACATGCGACTGCACAAAAATAGCACATTTATCATCTGTTAGACCAGAGGCTAAATACTCAATGGCAGCTTCCAAAATTCTTTTTTGCATTTCTTTAGGTTCGTAATTGATAGTTATTGCATGATAATCAACTATACAAAAATAGCCAAAAATCTCTTCAGTCATTGCTACCCAATTTTTCATCGCACCCAAATAGTTTCCTATATGTAAAGAACCAGTAGGTTGTATTCCACTAAGCATAACTTTTTTCATAACAGATTCTCACCTCTTTTATAATTCTACTTCTTTAATATCAACATATAAAAACCTTTTGTCTTCAGTTTCTATAAATAATTTCCGACTAATTATATTTATATCCCTTATGATGGCATCGACATTATTAAATCGAACACCAGTTCCAATTTTAGGCAACTCTTTTTTAATCTCAAGATAAGTGCTATATTCATAAGCAAGGCAACACATTAAGCGTCCACATTGCCCAGATATTTTATTTGTGCTCAGTGGCATATTTTGTTCTTTAGCCATTTTTATAGTAATAGTCTCAAAACTACTACCTATAATATTACAGCATATTTCACGTCCACAAGATCCGCATCCGCCAACCGATTTTGCTTCATCTCTAACACCTATTTGTTTGAGTTCAATACGTGTTTTAAAGTTAGCAGCTAGGTCTTTCACCAATTCTCTGAAGTCAACTCTCTGTTTAGCCGTGAATTCAAATAATAATTTCGACCTATCAAGGAAGTAGTATGCAGTAACTAGCTTTAAATCAAGCTCATGTTCTATAACTCTATCTTTGCATATTCTATAGGCTTCTTTTGAATCCTTTTCATTAGTCTCGTATTGCTCAATATCTTTGTCAGTTGCTATACGTAATATCTTGAATATTTTGTTTTTACCAGATGACTTACATGAGCAAGCAGAGTCTGTTTTGTCAGAATCAGCACATGCACAACCACACTTCACTTTTTCGACTAGGTAATGAGCTTGCGACTTCGCTTGATATTTTTTATCCTTTGAATTATCGCCACTTTCACTACTTTTATTTTTAGACTCCTCGAGAACTTCTTCAGCTTCAACTTCTTCAAAGCTTAAAACATTCCCGAATTCGACGCCTTCTTCTGTTTCTATAATACATTTATCATAAATTGTTAAATCAGTTATATTTTTATATGTAAACTTAGATATAAAAGATCTATATTTAACGCATGCTATTTTTTCAATCACTTTATAAACCTATCCTTATTGTATTTTGAAAATTAATTATTACTATTTTGTATAATTTCAACTATAGCTGCCGTTAGCTTTCTATGTTTTTTGGTTATAACTATAGCAATAATAATATAACTCGCAAAAAATAGAGCGGCTATTGTCGCTGAAAATGACTCTTTATCCATAGTTAAAGATAACTTGTCATAAAACATAGAGCCTATAAAATAACCTAAAATTAAAAAGACTACAGGCATTACATAGACATTAATTACTATAATAGGTTTTTTAAATTTATTTGTATTAAGCATTACAGTATCACCGACTAAGGCATTTTTTTTATTTTCTACTGTGATTCTTAAAGGTTTTACCGCACAAAGATTACAACTTCCGCAGGCACTACTAGGCTTAAGTTCAACCAAAGCCTCATTTTTGTTTTTCAATTCTATAACTATGGCTTGTTCTTCGCCAGTTTTATTCATATTAACTCCTTCTAAAAACTATTAGATTTTCATTCTTTTTTCGAGTATGCAAAAATAAAAATTTCTCTACTTTCACTTCTTGAGCTTTTCGGCTTAAAAAACGATACTTTCTGAAAATAATCCATTAAATTTTTCTTAAACTCAGCTAAGTCACCGCCATCATATGTTTTTATAAAAAAGTGTCCATCAGTCTTTAGTATATTTATCGTTGAATTAAATATCATACTACAAAGTGCTATGGAGCGGAAATGGTTAGTTTCTTTATCTGAAGTAGTGTTTGGCATTGCATCACTTATTACTACATCAAATAATTTCTTGTTTTGTAAAATATCCGAAAAATCTATATCTTTAATATCACCTTCTATAAACTTGAATTTTTCATGTTTTAAGGTGCATGGTAAAATGTCTACGCCAACAATACTGCCTTGTCTCAATATTTGATTCAACATATATTGACTGAATGACCCAGGAGTACATCCAACATCCAAGATGAAGTCTGAAGATGAAATGAAGTTGAATTTTTTTTGAGCTTCTTGAAGTTTATATACACTTCTAGCCATATATTTTTCTTCTTTTGCCTTTTTGAAATAGTAATCTTGTCTATTCTTCAAACTTTAATACCTCATCTGAAATTTTAATATCGTCGATTTTAACACTAGACGATTGAGACTTTTGAATTAAATTTTCAATTGCTTTTATTGAAATAATTTCTATATGAGATATTTCAGCGTATCTTATAACCTCAGGAGGAGATATCGCGGCTGTGACAATAGAACATTTTAATATATTATTTTTTTGATTATATTTTGAAAGCGCTATCATTTCTATAATTGTAATCGGATTAAATAACTTTCTGATATAAACCATTTTTATTGTAGCATGAACATTTGTACTTTCTTTTGAAAATATAACTAAAGAATCCTTAGCTGTATATTGAATCATATATGGATTAAGCTGCATAGTTGAAGTTAATTTTAGAGCTTTATCTGTAAATTCTTCTTTCTCTCCGTTGAAAAAACTTATTATTGCGTCTGTGTATCGGTAATTTTGATATTTTTCGAGTTTTTCTGCGACATCCTTATAATTATTATCTATAAGAGAAATATCTTCAAGCAGTTTTATTGTATTTTCTGTCGAGCCAGTATTTTCATAACATTCAGCAAGTGTATATTTTGTGATTAAAATTAGGTCTACATTTGTAGGGTGAAATTTTAAAGATAAATCTAGGGTTTCTATTGCACTCTCAATATCGGCTAATGCTATATGGCATAAACTTTCTTCAAATAATATTCTATCATTGTCAATCAAGTCAAGTTTCGCTAATTTATAGTGAGTTATAGCTTTCGAGTAGTCGCATTGAATTCTATATGCATTTGCAAGTCCCCATTGAAGCAACGAATCATTTTTATTATCATTAGATATCGGCTCAAGCACTTCTATAGCCTCTTCGTAATTATTCATAAACGAAGCCGTAATGCCTTTATATTTTGTTGCTACCTCGAAATTTCTATTTAATTTTAATGCTTTTTGAAAATAATCATAAGCTATGCTGTATTGGTAATTTTCAAAATATATAATGCCTATTTGATAGTAGACTTCATGGCTATCTTTATCTTCTTTTAATATTTCAGCATATTCATATAATGCTATTTTTTTACCACCCGACTTCGCGAGCGCTTTAGCTAATGATAACCTTCTTTTTGTTGTATTAAATCCAAAAGAGATTGCGTTTTTATATTCTATAACAGCACTTGAGTAGTTTAATAGCGAAAAGTAAACATCGCCAAGTATTTCATGTAAATTCGATTTTTCTTCATTATCTTTAGTTTTCGTGATAACTAACTTAAGATGCTTTATTGCTTTTTCAGGATTTTTGCTTTTTAGTATAGTTTTAGCTTTAGCATCTAAATTTTCTTTGCCACTAAACATTTTTTTATATACAAAGAAGGATGCAGTCAAGAGTGACGCAAAAACTATTATAAATATAAGTATGCCCATGTAATATATTTTACACTAATTTTATTTATATATCAATAATAAAATATACTTAAAAGAGGTGTAACTAATATAAATTAATGAGATGAAGTTTTTCTCTAATCGCAGTACCACTAATTTGTATATTAGTTTTTCCTGTTTTTATATAGCCTGTAATTCTGCCTTCATCAACTTTCGAATTTCTATAAGAAAATAGTCCATTTTTATTTTTTATATATTTACTATCTTTAGTGAATAGAAAACTTAAGCCTTCTTCTCTTGAATAATAATCAGTTGAGTTTTTATATGTATGAGTATTAAAATTGGTAGATATATGCCATTTATTTTTATAATAAAATTTAAGTATTCTGCTATTGTCAGACTCAGGTTTTGAATCATATATAAAAAATGGAATAGGGGTGAACTCATAAGATGTGTAGACGACACCAGATATAATATTATGTTTATAACGATATGGCGTCTCACCAACCAAATGAATGGCAAGAACTGAACTATTTTTATCTAAAACAATATTATTTCCGGGTACAATTAAATGCCCATCAGGTTTTCCAAATGCCATTGCTACATACAATGCTTTGTTTTTATCCCAATTAACCATTGAGGCATCAAAACGTGGAAATGAAAACTTAAAACTCGAGTTTAAAATGTTCCCAATATTAGCTGTGAGTTTCGAGCTTGTTATATCAAATGATGGAATTTCTAAATAAAAATTACCTTCTTTTTTACTAAATTGAGACTTTGTAAAATTATCGTAAAAATTTAAATGAGTAGCTTTTTTTTCGACTATTTCCATTTCTTCAATATCTTTATCAATTAAATTAAAAGAAGTATAACTAAATATTTTTTCTTGTTTTTTCTTGTAAAGTCTGAATAACACAGCTTGATTATCATGGAAAACATATAAATAAAGTATTTCTAGGGCTTCATTTAATTGGCTATTAATATTTACGGGTATCGATATTGGTGGATCCGTAAAACTACCCGTGTAATATATTCCGTTGTCATCAGCTATAACATTTTTACTATTCGATGTTATGCTGATAGGATTATCTCCATTAGCAATAGATTTTTTTGGCACATATAAATAAGTATAAATAAATGCAAAAAATAACACAAAAAAGAACAATGCTATAAATATAAGATATTTTAAATATTTACCCATATAATCTGTGGAATAAATATATAAATCATTTGAGTGTATAGTTATTTTTTTTCTATTACTAAACATTTATCAAATTTATTTTTAACCTATGAAGCGACTTTGTTTTCATTATCTGCAGTAATATCTGTTTTTTTATGCTCTATGGTTGAAAGCACTTCTTCTTCGGTTCTGTTTAATACAGTCTCATCGAGAAGTTTATCCAATGCGTATAATGCCACTTCGATTTTATCATCAGTAGGTTTTTTAGTAGTAATCTTTTGAAGCAATAAACCGGGTACTATAAAAATTCTTGCCACTGGAAACGAATAGAGTTTAAAACCTAGTTTCAAAAGCTCATAAGATATTCCAGAAACCACTGGAAGAAGTGAAATATTTATAGCCAATACCGTTAAGTTCGCTATAATTTTAGCGGGAGTAGCGTCGGCAAAAATAATATTATAAACCAAATAGCTTGTAAACATATAAAGTACTATCGATATTGTAAGCACTAAAAAAAGAAAAGTTGTTCCACAGCGGGGGTGAATTGTCGTGAATTGTCTGATGTTTTGTTTATCGGGTTTAAGCCCATGTTCATAAGCATTGACGACCATATGTTCTGCGCCATGATATTGAAAAACATCTTTAATATCTTTAAACATAGAAATTACTAAAAGATAGGCTATGAATATAATTATTTTGATACCACCACGCACCAAATTAAATAATACCAAATTAGTTTTCTCATCGATTCCTAGCAAATTAGTAATAATATAAGGCAATGCAATAAAAAGACCAATCGCTATAGCAAGTGAAGAAAACATTGTGAGCGTCATTGCTAATGGAGTTATTTCTTCTTTTTTTTCACCTTCAGGCATCGCAGTGTTAGCCGAGAATACTAGCGTTTTATATCCAAGTTTCATCATAGAAAGAAAGTTTACAACCCCTCTGATGAACATTACTTTCTTAAATTTACTTTTGTTTTCAGGAACTTCACTTTTAATATAATCAAGAGTTTTGTCGGGCTTTCTAACGGCCACAACATAATGACTTTTATTTCGTAACATTATGCCTTCAATAACAGCTTGTCCGCCGACACCTTCTTTTATTCTATTTTCATCTAATTTATTTTCCATTTATATTTAACCTCTCTATTAATCAAACTTTTTATACTAAAATTAAAAGATATTAAAGAGTTTCATCTTTAGCATCTCTACTCATCAAATCAATTACAGCGTCATGAACATTGTGATTATTATATATAATATTATAAATCGTTTCAGTTATAGGCATTTCAATATTATTTTTTTTGGCATACCCATAGACAGCCTTTGCCGCATAAGCACCTTCAGCCACTTGTCCATGATTTTCTTTTATAACCTCGTCATAAGTTTTACCCATAGCGAGTGAAAACCCTAATCTATTATTTCGACTTAATGCACTTGATGATGTTACAATTAAATCGCCAATACCTGAAAGCCCAAAGAGTGTATTTTCTTTAGCTCCTTTAAATATAGCAAATCGAACAATTTCAGCAAGTCCTCTTGTAATTAAAGCAGCCTTAGCATTATCTCCCAACTTAAGCCCTTGAGCAATTCCACCTGCAACAGCAATAATATTTTTCAAAGCTCCACCAATCTCCACACCAATTTGATCTGTCGAGCTATATATTCTAAAAAAAGGAGGCATAATAAGAAGATCACGAACTTTTTGTGCAACTTCCGCTTTCCCCGCAATAACAACTGCAGTAACTTTTTTATCTGCCAATTCTTCTGCATGCGAAGGGCCTGAAAGCGTTAGAATGTCGATGTTCTTAGGCAGATATTTTTTAGCAACCTCGCTCATAGTTAATGCTGTGCCAATTTGAAGCCCTTTAGTTGTTATTAATATTATTTGATTTTCTTTAATATATTTTGCTATTTCAAGGCATGTATCTTCAAATGCAAATGAAGGCGTAGAAACTATAATAATATTTTTATCTTCTATAGCTTCTTTGATATCCATAGTGAAAGATATATTCGAATTGAGTTTTATAGCTTTTAAATAATTACTACTTTGATAATTACTTGAAAGCTCCTCATAATTATTTTTGCTATGAACCCAAACACAAACATTATATTTATTACTAAAAGTATTAGCTAAAGCAAGTCCAAAACCACCTGCACCAATTATACTGATATTTATACTATTCAATTTAAATCCTTGATAAGATATTGTATTACAGATTAAAATTATTAGCAATAATTACTAATAAGATTTTTCTATTTAAAGTTTTATTTACCTGTTATAGTACTTTCACTTATTCTTAAAGAAATAGCTTGAACAATATCAGCAAGTTCTTTTCTTTTGCTTCGGTCACGTCCATAATAAGAAAAACTTAAAGCATAAGAATAACTGTTTAATGCTTGTTCAAATAATAAACCAGCAGTACTAATATCTTTTTCATTTTCGGCTTGATCTAAATATATAGCGCCTAAAAGGGCATGACTTTGATATGATTTTGGAGTTAATGCTCTGTATAAAAGGGCATAAGGCTCGGCAATTTTAGCGTCGTCATAATATTTAAGTGCTAATGATGCTGATTTATAATATGCTGCTGCATAATTTCTATAACTTCTCGCTATCGAGGTGTATGCTGATATCGCCGTCTCTTCACTACCTAAAAGCTCTTGTAAATAAGCATAAAGGTATAGATAATGAGGATTTTGAGGATCACGTTCTAAAAGCTTAACTATTATATCGCCACTATTCTCAAAATTTGATTCTTCTTTTGTATAAGCACGAGCCAAGTGGTATAAAATATTATAATCTTCTGGGTATTCTTTTGATAACTTTTTAAGTATATCAATACCTTCTTTAGATAAACCCATAGTGTATTTGACTGTAGCAGCTCCAAGTCTTATATCTTTAGATTTGCTATTTTTTAATGCTTTTGCATATGTATTATTAGCATAAGGATAGAGTCTTGCTTTGAAATATACTTCACCCATTATGCCATAATATTGACCCGGTATATTAGCTATATCTCTTAATTTCTTTGCAATCTCAAAACCTTCTAAGTTATATTCACGTGCCAAAAGTGAGGCTAAAAGTATTCGATTGCTAAGATAGGCTGGGTTAATATCTATCACTCTTCTTATTGTTGGACTAAGAATAACATTAACATCGCTATCTGTGAAGTCGCCTAGAGATTCTAACAATAGAGCAATTTCAATATCTCTTTTGATAACTATAGAGTCATAATTATTAAAATCTCTACTAACAGCCAAATCGGCAGCACCTCTAGCTAGGTCTAAATTACCTGTTTCATAAAGATAAACAGCATAATATGTATAAACCATAGCCTCGAGTTTTATCACTTGATCATATGCAAAGCCCGACTTTTTTATATTTTCCATATAGGTTAGGGCATTTTGAAATTGACTATATTCAATAAATTCCATAACATGTCTTCGTATATATTCAAGGTCATTATTTAAATTTTCTTCTAAAAACACAGTAGCCTTAATAGTTACTAAATCAGTATTTTTTTGCTCTTGAGTAGTCTCAGGTCTATCTCTTCTTGTTTCAAGCAAATGGCGTAAGAATAAAAGATTATTTATGCCAATATCTTGAGCTTTAAACTTTTGATAAAGAACATCAATAGCCTTGTCGATAGAACCAAGCATTTGATATGCATTTGCTAAATATCTAATTCTTATTTCTTCTTCTATGCCTGCAAATTTATAACGACTTAATAATTTCATTATGTCGAAATAATATCTATTCTCATAAAGTTCAAGTGATTTATCTAAAATTTTTCGATACTCTATATTTCTTAATGCCATATTAGCCGCATAAATTGGCGGAGATATCGACTCTAATATTGCTTGAGCATCGTCATATTCTTTTTTAGTAATCAAAGAATTAGCATAACGAACTCTATTGTCAGGCGATAATTCATACACTCGGCCTATTTGCTCGACAACTTGATTAGCATAGTAGATATTATCAGAACTATAAAGAATATTAACTAATACTTCATATAGTTCTGGCTTGTCATATGCCGAATTAAAACCTTTTTCAAGTTGATTTATAGCAGAATTATAATTTCCATCATAAACATCCATTTGAGCAAGCAAAATATATGCTTCTTCCAATTCAGGTGCTGATTGTATTACATAAGGTAAAATATTTTTTGCATCATCAAAATCACCCATTTCAAAATGTGTCTTAGCTGTATAAAGCATAAGTTCTGGGTATTTTGAAGAATATTCACTTAATTCACGTAGTATTAAAAGTGCATTATTAAAATCTTTAGTAAGAAAACGCTCTCGCCATAATGATATATTCTCATAAACTTTAGCCTTTTCCATTAAAGCCTGTATTCTTAAAATATTATCAGTAAATAACATTGTGTTTGTATATTCTTTGTTACGTCTTTTATATTCTTTAAAAGCTTCACTATATATGTCAAATGCCATTTTATAGTTACCAACACGAAATTCAATATTTCCAATACCCTCATAAGAGTATGCTTTTTTCTTCTCTTTTATTAGCAAATTATAATAATAATTAGCACTTTGTAAGTCATTATTTTCTAATGCAAGATTACCAGCATAATTTATCCAACCGTCTTCTTTTAGAATTTTATATGCTTTAATATATGTTTTTATTGATTCTTCATATTGCCCAAGTATATTATAAAAGCTAGCTGCATTTTTATATAGTAGTGGATCAGGTGGGCTAAAATCTATAGCTCTTCTATAGTTCTCATTGGCGTATACTGAGTCACCTATATTTTGGAAAGCGAGTGCTTTTAAAAAATAAATTTTATAATTATTAGGTATTTCACCTTCAATGGCCTCGATAGTGTCTAAAGCCTCAATGTACATGCCTTCTTTTATTTGAGTCTCTGCTTGTGATATTCTCGACTCTATTCTTTCTCTTCTCGCTGGGTCAGCAATAAGACTAGGGTCAAGCCGATATGGAGATGTCTTTACACTATTAGGCATTACAATTGCTTTTTTTGAAGGATTAGTAAAATATATCGATTTACGCAAAGCCCTCTGCGAATATGCTAAATTACCATGCAATAAAAATAAGAGACTTAATGCCACTAGAAGAGATGTTGTTTGTTTAGAAATATGTCTCAAATATTGTCTCCAGAAATAAAATTCAAATACTATAGGTATTAACGGAATATTATGTATAATAGTTAAATACTTAAAGTTTAAACTTGATAATTCTTTTTTATAATGTATCATAATATGACTTTAAAATAAAGATATTATATTGGATTAATAAAAATTATGAAGAATATTGCACTTTTAGCCTCAGATATGAAAGATATATTAAATCCTTCCATTTATTTTGTGTTAGATTTAATTGAAGAAATGTATAAAAATGATATTAAAGTTACAGTATTTGCTAAAAGTTTTCCACCTAATTTTCCATCTAACATTGTAAGAAAGAAAATAAATGTATCAAATAATAATTTATCATTAAAAGCTGCAGCTAAAAGAATAGCGAAAGAGCTCACAACTGTTGAGCTTATAGTAGCGCTCGACTTTCCTATGAATATTTTAGCTTCTATGGTTAAAAATAAAATTATCGAGTATCGAGGTAGTGATTATCCAATTCGTACAGTTTGGTATGTTTTTAGTTTTCATTTTGATGTTTATAAGAAAAAAAGAAATTTTATTTTAAATGATATTTTAGTCAAACTTGATATGGAACATACTCCAAATATCGATTTTATAAAAACTAGCAGTAAAAAAATAGAGGAAAATATAAGGTATATTCATAAAGATATAAAAAATATAGAAACTATTTATCCTAGCTACAGAAAAACGAAAATAGTGGGTGATGATAGTAAAAAGCATGGATATAATTATTTTTTACTTTTCGCTAAAAATGACTTTGATAGAGCATTAAAGTGCATAATTGCTTTTTCTATTTTTATAAAAAATTCGAAAGATGTTAAGTATCGTTTAAAAATTATTGGCTATAATAATTCGATAAAACAACAAATTGATATTCTTAAAATACATGAGCACATCGACTTAGTGAGTGATGGTAGCTATGCTGACAATGATGTGTTTATTAAAGACGCTTATAGTGTTATTATACATGATACTAATCAAGACTTTAATTCTATAATATTTTCGGCTTGGTATTTTAAGTCTATGTTAATAATCGATAAAAACTCTACAGTAAGCGAATTAGCGACAAATAGAGAAAATGCTTTAGTTGTAGATACAGATAATCCACTTGCTTTAAGTAATATATTTTCTATAGCAACTCTTGACGAAGATTTATATCAAAGCATAATTGATAATGCCTATGAATATATTTCGTCAAAATTTGCTTCTACAGAATATAAAAATGAACTAATAAAAAATTTGTTAGATATTAAATAATACTTTACCAATTATTTCTTTTTGGTTTTTTAGGTGTTGGTGTATTATTATCAGCAGATAATTTTTTAAGTTCAGTATAAAGTTTTTTCTCTTCACTAGTCAATGACTTAGGTGTATCGATTTTTGCAATTACATATAAATCGCCCATACTTGAACCATGCCCAATATTATTAATGCCAGCATCTTTAATTCTAAACATTTGCCCACTAATAGTTCCAGCAGGAATTTTTAATTTGACAATTTTTCCGTCTAATGTTTTTATATGAATAACATCAGCTAAAGCGGCTTGTGCAATATTTATACCAACTTCAATTATTAAATTAGCGCCTTCACGCACAAAGTAAGGATGTTCTTTTACATGAATAAATAGATATAAGTCACCAGCAGTTCCACCACCTATTGCCTCACCTTCGCCAGATACTCTTAGTTGAGTGCCATCATCAATACCTTTAGGAATGTTCACAGATATTTTTTTAGCTTTAGATATAGTGCCTTCGCCATGACAAGAATTACAAGGTGAACTTATAATAGTTCCAGAGCCATGACAAGCAGGGCAAGTAGTAGTCATGCTAAAAAAGCCTTGTGTACGTCTCACCTGACCAGCTCCGCCACAAGTAGTACATGTGGTAGGCTTGCTTCCGGGTGCTGCTCCTGATCCAGAACAAGTATCACAAACATCTCTTTTCGAAATATCTATGTCCATTTTTTTTCCAGCTGCAGCTTCTTCAAGGCTTAAAGTTATATCATATCGAATGTCAGCACCTTTTCTTCTTGATGCTCCTCTTTTTGATGATCCAAATCCAAATAATGAACTGAATATATCATCGAAGCCGCCACCGCCACCGAATACATCTTCAATGTCGCTTGCATTAAATCCGCCACGTCTTCCATAGGCATCGGCAAAGTCGCTGTGTACACCTTGATGTCCAAATCTGTCATAATTGCCACGTTTGTTGGCATCTGACAGTATTTCATAGGCTTCAGTAGCCTCTTTAAATTTATCTTCTGCTTCTTTATTACCCTGATTTTTATCGGGATGATATTTTACTGCCATTTTTCTATAAGATTTTTTTACTTCATCGGCTGTAGCCGTTTTCGCAATATCTAAAACTTCATAATAGTCTCTTTTTGTAGCCACTATACTAAATCCTTTCTAAAATATAATTCATGTATTGTATATTATTAATAAAAAAAAACAAATCATAAATTGTTGCTTTTTTTTGTATTGATAAAAAATTCAAGCGTATGATATTAAGTTTTATCTTAAACACCATACACTTGAAAAATTTCTTAATTATTATTTATTAAATATTATTTTTTCTCTTCGTCTTCAACAACTTCATAATCAGCATCAACAACATTGTCATTAGCTTCAGATGATTGTTTTTTCTCTTCTGCTTGTGCTTGATTTGGATCAGCCTCACCTTGTGCATAAGCTTTCTCGGCAATTTTACCCCAAACGCTAGAAAGTGATTCTGTCGCTGCTTTAATTTTTTCAGTGTCGCCCGATTCTAAAACGCCTTTTAAGTCGGTAATTTTAGATTGAACTTCAGTTTTATCACTTTCAGCAACTTTCTCACCCAAGTCAACTATAGATTTCTCTATTTGGTGAATTAAATGATCTCCATTGTTTCTAGCTTCAACAGCTTCTTTTCTCTTGTCATCTTCTTCACTATGTTTCTCAGCATCTTCAACCATTTTACTTATTTCTGCTTCACTTAATCCACTTGAAGATTCGATACGTATTTTTTGTTCTTTACCAGTACCTAAATCTTTAGCTGATACATGAACAATACCATTAGCATCAATATCGAATGATACTTCAATTTGTGGCACTCCTCTTGGTGCTGCAGGAATTCCTATAAGGTCAAAGCGTCCTAAAGGTCTGTTATCAGAAGCCATTTTACGCTCACCTTGTAATACATTAATAGTTACAGCAGTTTGGTTTTCAGCCGCTGTCGAGAATACCTGACTTTTTCTTGTAGGTATTGTAGTATTACGTTCAATCAAAACTGTCATAATAGAACCTTCAGTTTCGATACCTATTGAAAGTGGAGTAACATCAAGTAATAATACATCTTTAACATCACCACCGATAATACCACCTTGTACAGAAGCACCAATAGCTACGGCTTCATCAGGGTTTACACTTTTATTAGGCTCTTTTTTGAATAGCTCTTTTACAGTTTCTTGTACTAAAGGAATACGAGTTGACCCACCAACAAGTATAACTTCATCAATATCGCTAATTGAAAGACCAGCATCAGACAAAGCTTTTTCACATGGGATGCGAGTTCTCTCTACCAAACTTCTTACTAATTCTTCAAATTTAGCTCTTGTCAAAGATACATTTAAGTGCTTAGGGCCTGATGCATCTGCTGTTATAAACGGTAAATTTATATCAGTTTGTAGTGAGCTTGAAAGTTCTTTTTTAGCTTTTTCAGCTGCTTCTTTAAGTCTTTGTAAAGCCATTTTATCTTTACTTAAATCGATACCTTGATCTTTTTTAAACTCAGCAGTAAGCCAGTCGATGATAATATGGTCAAAGTCATCACCACCTAAATGAGTGTCTCCGTTTGTACTTTTAACTTCAAATACTCCGTCACCAAGTTCAAGTATAGAGATGTCGAATGTACCACCACCTAAGTCATAAACGGCTATTTTTTCATCTTTTTTCTTTTCAAGTCCATAAGCTAAAGCAGCAGCAGTAGGCTCGTTTATTATACGTAAAACATTAAGCCCAGCAATTCTTCCAGCGTCTTTAGTTGCTTGTCTTTGGCTATCATTAAAATAAGCAGGCACTGTAACGATTGCATCTGTAACAGTTTCACCCAAATATTCTTCAGCTGTTTGCTTCATTTTTTGTAGAACACGAGCTGAAATCTCTTGAGGAGTGAAATCGCCATCAACAGTTTTAATTTTCACTTTACCACCGTCTTCTAAAACAGTGTAGGGCATTCTTGAACGTTCTTTTTCAACTTCAGAATAAGTGTTACCCATAAAACGCTTAATTGAAGATATTGTATTTTCTGGATTTGTTACAATTTGGTTTTTAGCAGGCTGTCCTACCAATTTATCACCATTACTTGTAAACGCTACTATCGAAGGTGTTGTTCTGTTACCTTCGCTATTTGTAATTACTACAGGCTTTCCAGCCTCCATAACAGCTACACAGCTATTTGTAGTTCCTAAGTCTATTCCTATAACTTTACCCATTGTTTTTCTCCTTAAACTTTAGATTATTTGTTGTTTTCTAACTTTGTTTAGTTTTACCTATAACGACTTTAGCACTTCGAAGCAAGTCATCGTTTAAAGTATAACCTTTTATAAAAACTTCTACAACAGTATCAGCCTTTGTTTCGTCTTCAACCTCTGCAACAGTCAATGCCTCATGTATATTAGGATTAAAAACTTCACCTAAAGCATTAATCTCTTTGACTCCTGCTTCTTCTAAGAAATTACTAAAATCTTTACCTATGAGTTCTATGCCTTTATAAAAATCATTATTAAGCATTTCTTCATCTTTAGAAACTGAATCGATTGCACGTTCAAAATTATCCATAAAACCTAATAATTTAGCCAGTAGCGTTTTATTAGCATTTTTAATAATATCTCGTCTTTCTTTTTCAGCACGCTTTCTAATGTTTTCACTTTCAGCAAAAGCTCTCATATACTTTTCATCATAGTCGTTAATTTTTACTTTTAATTCTTCTATTTCATTTTCAAGTTTTTCTACTTCATTTAAATCACTTGATTCATCGCTAGAAGCATCTTCGCAACTACAACTTCCACAACCACATTTGTGAGCCTCGTTTTCTTCTTGGCTACTTTCATTGTCTTTATTAGTAGTGTCTTCCATTTTTTCTCCTTACATATCATTTCTATACGATTATATATGCAATAACTGTGCCAATTAATATTATAATATATGTTGCTTTTGTTTCTTTTTGTACATATATCTTGTAATATTTTATTGATTTTTAAGTTGCATGTGTTTTGTTTTTATACAGCTAATTTGTATATATGAATCATTTTGATACATGCTCATCTTATGAAATTTATTGTCTGTATTTAAAAAGTAACCCTGCTACGGTAAAGCAGGGTTGATAAGGAGGTTTATGAAAGGAATCGGCTTGTGACCAATTACCTTACTAGTCATAGTATACTGATTTACAAATAAAAAGTCAAGGGTTCTAAACTTAATTATTAATAAATAATATATTTTTTTATATATATCAACCTTATTATGGGAAAAAATAGAAATATTATGTAGATATTAGATAAAATGAATAGATAATATAATTTTATTTAATAGATTAATGAAAACATCCGAATATTTTATGTGAGTTATGTTTAAATTAAATGGTAGATATTTATGTTAAAAAAAATTATTTTTTATATTTCATTACAAATAGTAGCAATTTTTCCGCTATATGCGGAAGTCTACGTTTTTAATACAGACAGTGATAAAGTTTTCTATAAATCTGTAAATAGTAAGATAAGCAATAGATTTATGCTAAACAACACGACGATTATGCCAAGCTATCTTCATAATATTTTTATTGACTTTGATGATAATATGCTTGATAAAACTGGAAGTCATATTGTAGAATTTACAGATGATATTAAATATGTAGAAGGAATGAATAATGGGAAGGCAATATTTCTTTCCAGACAAGATTCAAGAGTTATGATTAATATGGTGCCTGAAAACGCTACATTTTTTAATAATAACTTTTCAGGCAGTTTTACGGTAGAATTTTATTTGAAGCCTTTTAAAGAGAATTTAAATGCTACAGTTCTTGACTTCATTGCTATATATCGAGAAGATGGAGAAATTAAAAATACAAGCATAAGTGCTACTATATATGGTGGTAAACTTGTTTGGGATTTTAGTGTGTTTTTCAAACGTGGTGATGACTTTATTAATGTTGCAATGCAAAAGGGTAGTTATATAAAAATTGGTGAGTGGTCTCATCATAGTGTTAGTTTTGATGCGACTACAGGTCGTTTAGTAAAATACTTGAATGGTTTAGAAGAAGAGGTAGTTTACGTGACGACATCGGGTCAGAATTATGGCGGTGTGTTCACGCCTTATTTACCTGCGAATACAAGTGTGCCACTTTACTTGGGTGGTGGTTTTTTAGGGGCTATCGATTCATTTAGCATGATTACTGAATATAAAAGAAATTTCGATTTGACTGTTTATAACCCTTCTGGTGAAATTGTCAGTGATATTATAAAAATTAATGATGATAATGCTTATTTAGAAAGTATTAATTTAGATTCCTTGGCTGATAATGGAACAGATGTAATGCTTTACTATAGGTCATCTGAGAGATATTTTCTTGCTAGTGATAATAGAATAGAGTGGAAGCATATAAACTCGAAGGAAGATTTAAATTATTTAAATTTTAAATATATACAAGTTAAAGCGGTATTATTAAGTGATGCCACAAGAAAGTATACACCTATTCTTAATTCTATTAATATAGTTTATGATATACTAGAAAAGCCAGCACCGCCTACGAGTTTTAAAGTTCGTCCTATGAATGGGGCAGTTGAACTCACTTGGGAGAGTGTGCATAATAATAGTGCTGCTGGGTATAAAATTTATTACTCGACAAAACCCGGGGTATATAATGAGTTTAATGACGTGCCTATTATTGTTGGAAACGAAAAAAAGTGTGTTATAGATAATCTTGAAAATGGTAAACTTTATTATTTTAATATAACTTCATTTGGAGCTTTGAGCGAAGATTTAGAAAGTGAATTTTCTGGGGAAATTTACGCTAGACCAACAGCAAAATAGAATTAGGATAATACATTATATGTGTTAATCTAATTGAAGGAATTATATTATGAAATTAAATAAATTGAATAGTTTAGCAGAAGAGCTTATAAAAAAAGGTCAATACGAGGAAGCTATTGAAGCTTTAAAGCATAGTATAAGGCTTGCATCTGATTTAGACATACATTTTTATATTAATATGGCTCAAAGTCTTTATGATGCGAAAGTTCATAAATATGCAAAAATACTTCTAGCGACTATTGCTGATGTATCGAGCACCGATGAAGTGTATTTTATACTTGCAGATATTGCTTGCACTGAAAAAGAAAATTTGGAAGCAATAACACATTATGAAAAAGCATTTTCTCTTTTCGATGGTAAAAATAAAAATTTAGAAGTTTATAAAAAAGCTTTTAATATGGCGATAGATTTAAACTTAATTGATAGAGCATTAAATATTGCCAAGTATACTTTAGATTTATTTAATGTCGATAAGGATATTTTATTATTTTTGGCGAGTTATAATGTGAAAAATGAGAACTATAAAGAAGCTATTGTTTTTTATAATGTTCTATTTACAAATAAAATGCTTGATCATAACTCTTGTTATAGTTACGCGTCTTGCTTGCATTCGCTTAAACAATATCAAGAAGCTGAAGATATGTATTTGCTAGCATTAGAACTTTATCCTTCAAGTGAAGATCTTTCTTATTTGAAAAAATTAAGAGAAGTATCGCTTGCTGATAATTATGATGATATAGCAAAATCGAAACGAGAATATATGTCGAAAGTAGCAGCTGAGCCTGATTATAGCTCTTATTATCATCTAGGTAATTTAGAATATATAGACGGTAATTATGATAAAGCTTTGGAGTATTATAAAACTTCGAAAGAGATTTATGAAGATATTATAAGCTAGACTACAACTATACAATTTCTACCATTCGTTTTAGCTTGATACATTGCTTCATCTGCTTGCTTAATCGATTCTGATATGCTTTTACTACCTTCTGAGAATTCGGAAACGCCAATACTCACAGTTACATTTATCACTTCATTTCTATATGGTATATTTGTATTTTCTACGCTCATCCTTACTCTTTCAGCTAAATTACTAGCTTGCTCTTTTGATGTTGAAGGAAGTATTATAACGAATTCTTCTCCACCATAGCGAACGGCAATATCACTTTTTCTAAGTATATAATCAGGAGAGTTCTCCGAGTTTTTAAGTAATCTAGAAATTCTTGCAAGAACTATGTTTCCAAATTCATGCCCATAAGTGTCATTTACTTTTTTAAAACAGTCTAAGTCGATAAATAAAATACTCATTTTTTCTTTATATCGATTTACACGTTCAACTTCACCTTCAATTCTTCTATTAAAATATCTTATATTGAAAAGCCCAGTAAGTGGGTCTGTTATTGTTTCAGAGTAGAGAATTTTAAGTTTTTCTTCAAGATATTCTATTTGATTATCTTTTGTAAGTTGTTTACAAGAGCTTTCAATTGTATTTAATTCAGATTCTGTGTTTAAGGCTTTGCTTTTATATAAGCTATTGAATAATTCATAAATATTTATAATGCCTATATTAATTTCATTTTCAATAATAATGAGATATTCAGATTTAGTTTCTATCATTTTATTATAAGTACTATAAATACAATCGGCAGGATGACCAATTATCATTTCTTTGTTCATGAAGTTAGATATTTCTAC